>NZ_JAEHBX010000010.1:0-119251 GCF_016483395.1 Bacillus cereus group sp. N21 | reverse complement strand
TCTATCGAAGCTGTTCCTCCCTAATAATGAGACATTCCCCAGTGTCTCGAACAGCTTTCCATCCCTAATTAAAATTGGCATAAATTGTCCCCTTCCATGACCATCTTGTATTAACAAGATGGTCTATTTTCTTATCTTAAAATACAATTCAAATTTCCTAACAAAAAAGGAGTGAAAAAATTCACTCCTTTTTTGACTTACTTCCTTTGTTCGAACGATATTCTTTTCCCTTATTATCATTACCAGTTATAAACTCCGAACTAAACTCTTGTTGAAACTGCCCTGTTTTTGGTGAACCTTGATTTCCACTTCCTTGACTCCCGTTGCGATTCGTCATCTTTCTTCCTCCTTTCATCTTCCATCATTGTTAGTATGTCTTTCCTATCCCAATCATACACATCGCATTCTTCTATGTAACAAATTTCAATTTTTCATTTTAGTATGAATAAAAAAACCTCCCTAAAACAAGGAAGGATTCTCGATTAGCCATAGTTCATCTGGCTTTTTTTCTATATAAGTTTTTTCGAAATAGATATCATTAGATGCATTTCTTCTTCAGATAGGGCCGAAAACCTTTCTTTTAAATACTGTTTTTTTGCCAATTCCATTTTTGCAACTAACTCTTTTCCTTGTTCCATAATTTCCAAATATACAACACGACGATCAGATGTAGAACGTGAACGCGTTACAAAACCTTTATTAATTAGCTTTTCTGTAACAGCTGTAATATGACTGTTTGATACATGTAGTTCATTTGCTACGCGAGAAACCATCTCTTTTTCATTACGATTTAATATACGGAGCACGAGAAATTCATTCCATGGTATGTAATCTCCAAAAATTTTCCCCATATCATTCCGCAATGAACGAAACATAGCAAAAACATTTGCAGATAGATCCTCCATTAATTGTTCGCGATTATGAGACACCGTTTACATCTCCCTTTTATTTCATATAGTTAAATAAAAACATTATGAATTATATTACCTTATATTTTACATTTTGTCATCTTTTTTCCCATACAATCACTCATAATGTATTCACTTATTTGATAGATACACTCCCAAAACAAAACCCAATAGTAAAAATCTCCGTTATTCACTAGAGCACTTATCATTTATTATCTATTTGGAAATAAATGATACAGGTTGCTTTTCTAACATGCTGAAACTCACATCAGCCACAAAAAGGGTGCGATTCGTCGCACCTTTTTTGTTTTCACTTCCCATCAAGTATTCATGATATAATAAAATATGAATTTTTTTCCTTTTATCCCGCATTAACGGGCAGTCAGACCCCCACCTCAAAATTCAGCGAGAGCAAAGAAGTTAGGTGGGGGCAAAGCTCGATTGATGAGGGCTAATAATCAGTGGGGGATCAAGCCCCCTACTGATTAAAGTTTCACTTTATAAGATGAACTTTTTGGGGGTATATCATGAATCCAGACGAAGAAAAGTTTTCAGATCTAAGTGGAAAAGATAAAACGATTGTTATTAGTAGTATTACCCTTCTTATAATTATTGCTTTTGCACTCATTTTCTTTATGTATGTCGGAGTTTTTCGCCTCATTGGTGTAGAATATACATCACGAACTGCACTGCTTCTCTTTTTTTTATTAGCCCTTATACTAGATGGAATTAGTAGTTTCTTGATTTTATTTTTCAAAGTACTTTTAACCCCTCTGCTCACGCACATGTCAAAATGGCTATCCTTTTTACTGCTTTCCCTCATAGAAATCTCGCTTGATTGGCTCGTTATTCATACTGCAGATGATTGGATAGAAAGTATAACGATCTCCAATAAAGCTGAATTACTTATTGTCCTTTTCTTTTTTATCTTGGATAAATTATGGTCTACTGATAACAAAAAGAAAGAGTAAGATTACAAGCATTTCACGATAAAAATTGATACAATAAAAACAAAAATATACTAAAGAGGTGTTACATATGACATTACAACAATGGGCTGATAAAGGTATGTCCTTTGATACATACGTAAATAACATGACTGTGAACCAGTATGAATTACTACATATTTATAATAACTTTTTAATTCCGAACGAATTGCTTCCTGTTTTAGAAGAACGTCAAAACGACGGATGGCGTGTTATTGTACTATCCGCTGATTGGTGCGGAGACGCTCTTCTTTGCGTACCTGTTATGAAACGTATTTGCGAAGTTTCCAATATTGAAATGAGATTACTCATCCGTGATGAAAATTTAGAGTTAATGGATCAATATTTAACAAATGGAACAGCCCGTGCCATTCCAATCTTTATTTTTATTGATAAGGATGGAAAAGAACAGGCGGTTTGGGGACCACGTGCTCCAAAAGTGCAAGAATTAGTAACTTCTATGCGTGCTACATTACCTGAAAAAGATGATCCACAATTTGAAGAAAAACAGAAAGACATGTATGCTAATTTCCGTGCTACATTAGCTGACGACACTTCACTTTGGGAACATGCGATGGAAAATATGATTGAAAAAATAGTAAAATAAAAAAAACTGCCAAATGGCAGTTTTTTTATTACATAATGAAGAAATAATAGAACACCGCAGCTAAAATAAAACGATAATAAGCAAATGGTGTTAACTTTACACGAGCTAATAATTTTAAGAATGAAACAATCGCAAGCATTGCTACAAGGAAAGCCGTAATAAAACCAGTTGCAAATAATGTGATATCTGCTGAACTTAATACGTCCCAGCTTTTAATTAAATCTAACCCTGATGCTGCAACCATCATTGGTACCGCTAAAATAAATGTATATTCAGCAGCGGCTGTATGAGATACACGAGCTAATAATCCACCACTGATTGTAGATCCAGAACGTGAAAATCCTGGCCACAGTGCTAAACATTGGAACATTCCAATTGTGAATGCTTGTTTATACGTAATCTCGTCCAATGTTTTCGCTGTACTTGGTCTTGAAAATTTCTCAGCAACAATCATTAAAATACCACCAACGATTAAACTGATAACAACGGGGCCTGGTCCAAATAAAACCTCTTTAATTTTACTATGGAATAAAACACCAAGTACTCCTGCTGGAATCATACCGATAATGATATGTAATAAATTTAAAGATGGTCCTTGTGTTACCTTGCCAATCCCAACTAATGACCATAAACGTTTCCAAAATACAACGACAACCGCTAAAATCGATCCCAATTGGATGACAACTTCAAATACTTTTGCTCTATCATCATCAAATCCAATTAAATGTCCTGTTAAAATCATATGTCCCGTTGATGAAACCGGTAAAAATTCCGTTAATCCTTCAACAGCTCCCATGATTAAACCAATTAACCAATCAGCCACGAGTAGTGCCTCCTTAATACCTTATATATACTTTTTTCACACCTTATCATAATACCTTATCCAATTTCAAAGTGCATCTCTTTTTTCATTCTTTCAAAATATAACAATACATTCACATATGTGTATTTCTTTTCTATTTTCTTATTAAATTGTATGATAGAAAGAGTTTGGTCCTACATAGAAAGGAGCTTTTATGAAAGAAACCCATTCATTTTCACAAAAAATAAAACAATTTGTATTACTATTTTTCCCGATTTTTGTAACGCAAATGTCTTTATTTGCAATGAGTTTTTTTGATACAACAATGTCAGGGCATGCAAGTGCTACTGACTTAGCAGGGGTCGCAATTGGAACAAGTATATGGATTCCGATTAGTACGGGATTAACAGGAATCTTAATGGCTACCACGCCTATTATCGCTCAACTTGTTGGCTCAAAACAAAAAGAGGATGTTCCTCATATCGTGATACAAGCCGTGTATTTGGCAATCGGAGTTAGTTTACTTGTTATTCTCATTGGTTTCTTTGCCGTTTCACCAATTCTAAAAGGCATGCATTTAGAAGAGCAGGTCGAACACATTGCTTCTCAATTTTTAAGCATTATTGCAATTGGTATCATTCCTTTATTTGTCTATACTGTATTACGTGGGTTTATTGATGCATTAGGAAAAACACGTACAACAATGATTATTACATTACTTTCCTTACCTATTAACGTCATTTTAAACTATGTATTTATTTTCGGTCATTTCGGCTTTCCGAAACTAGGAGGCGTTGGTGCAGCAATTGCTTCTACCGCAACATATTGGTGCATTTTATTTATTACGATTATTATTATCCGTACGAAAGAACCGTTTACATCTTTTGGTATCTTCAGGCGCTTATACCGACTTTCTATTTCAAGCTGGAAAGAATTATTAAAACTTGGGGTACCTATCGGATTTGCCATCTTTTTTGAAACGAGTATTTTCGCTGCCGTAACACTCATGATGAGTAATTTTAGCACAACAACAATCGCTGCACATCAAGCAGCAATGAACTTTGCTTCCCTTTTATATATGACACCTTTAAGTTTAGCAATGGCCATGACAATTGCAGTGGGTTTTGAAGTTGGAGCAAATCGCTGTGAAAACGCAAAACAATACAGTTTTATTGGAATTGGTTTGGCACTTGCTTTTGCCTTGTTATATTCTATCTTACTCTTTTTCTTTGACGATCAAATTGCATCTATTTATACAACAGATATTGCTGTTCATGATTTAGCAAAAGAGTTTCTCATTTTTGCGATTTTATTTCAAATTTCCGATGCAATTGCTACTCCAGTGCAAGGTGCACTCCGTGGTTATAAAGATGTGAATGTTACCTTGATTATGACACTTATTGCCTACTGGATAATTGGTCTACCTCTAGGTTATATATTAGCAACCTATACTTCTTTGGCAGCTAAAGGTTATTGGATTGGTCTTATTATAGGGCTAGCATTTGGAGCTACCTTTCTGCTTGTTCGTCTCTTTCAAGTACAACGTAAATATACATCACAAAAGAGTCGCTAATCCTAGCGGCTTTTTTCATCATGCATAGTTCCTCTTTAAACGTGTAACATAATAAAAAAGAAAGGTGTAAATCTATGGATGAAAAGAAAAAACAGCAGTCCTACGATGAAGAGTTTGCTCCTGAAATCTCACCTGGATACAGGCAAGATATTCATAAACCGCCTCAATATAAAAATACTTCCTTTTTAGTTGGGATTGGTATTTTCGGGACAATATTACTTGTACTCATCATTTTCGTCTACTTTTAATGGGAAGGGAACTATATTATGACCAAACAATCCTCACTCTTTTCTAAAAGAGTTGTAAAAACACAAAAAGGTTATGCTGGTGATTCTATAAATGTGCATAAACAAGTTGAACAAGGCAATCTAGAAATTGCAAAAAAAGAAATTGGGCAACAAAACGAGAACCTGTGAATACAAAAAATGTCCCCACTTTTCGGGGACATTTTTATTCTACACGTTGCCGTTGCTTCGCAATTTTAAACGTATTATCTTCTTTTATAATCTTCATTCTATAACTTAACTGCATTTCATTTAAACATTATGTCCCTCTCTTTTTTCGATATATTTATTCCATATTATCATAGAGTTTAAAAATTCTGATAATATTAATGCATATATCCACAAAAAAGGAGAAAATCATATGACATCTTATATGCGAGATATCCAGCAATCACTACCCAATATTCCTATACACTCTTATGAACAAAACGATAATGGCTGGGATAATGTAGCCATTATTATTAACAATGAATGGCTTTTCCGTTTTCCACGTAAATCCCAGTATGCAAAACGAATACCTCGCGAAAAAGAACTATGCGAAATACTTGCTCAATCGTTACAAGAGATAAAGGTCCCAAAATACCACATCTTATATAAAAATGAATTAGATTCACTTCCATTTTGTAGTTATTATAAACTCATTCATGGGGAGCCATTAACAGTACAAACAATAGAAAGATTAACTGTAAAAGAACGTGAAACAGTTATCTCACAGCTTGCTATCTTTCTCGCTTCTTTACATACCGTCCCAATAGAACATGCTGTAAAATGGGGATTTGATACTGCGAAACCTATCTCATATTGGCGACAGATTCAAACGAAATTACACGTTCATCTTGCTTGCACACTTACATTGTTAGAAAAAAAAGCTTTTGATTGTTTATTCGAGGATTTTTTTGAACATATGTATGCATCTGATTTCCAAAAAACAATGATCCACGCTGACTTTACACATCATCACATTTTATTTGATGGGGAGAAAAGAAGCATTGCTGGTATTATCGATTTTGGTGATGCTCAAATTGGAGATCCTGCCTTTGACTTCGCTGGATTATATAACAATTTTGGTAGTGAATTTACAAATGCCATATATAAACGGTACTGTACTCTCACTCCCCATCATGATTTATCTTTCTTTAAGCGTGTCATTCAATTTTATCAGTATAGTCCATTACTCCATAACCTTGTTTATAACTTTGAAACAAATAACGAACAGGAGATACAGAAGAATCGAAAACATTTACAAACTATACTTCAGGGAAGGAGTTAACTTCTTTCCCTATTCTTCTTTTCCTCGTATATCATTAATTTTTTATCCATTTCTACAATTAATTTATACATTTGAAACGCCTGCAAAATTTGCAATTGGACCCAAAAAGGAGCCTGTTGTTCTTTTAACCATTGAAATACTTTTACTCCATTTCCCATTAAGTATCCCTCCCATCATAAGTTCCCCTACGTATATACCGTAAATGATGAAAAGCTTTTCATGTCAATACCAAAAAGAGATGCAAATTTGCACCCCTTAATGTAGTATAGTATTCTTCGCTATCAATGCATCTTGCATCTCGTCTACTTTGCATTCATTACGAAAAGCACATCCAATACATTCAGAACAAAATGTACGTTCTGTGTAATATTCTGGTTGCTGTAACATTTCTTTCATTCTATATAAATCGTTCATTCCATCCATAATATCTTGCTCTTTTGGAACAGATTCGTACCTAGTTCCTTCTATTAAATTAACAACTTCAATTCTTTCGGGAAGAATCCCAAAAACTTTGTAGCTAAACACTGCCGTAAGCTTTTGAAAAAGAGCAAGCATTTCTTCATTTGCATCAACAACATACTTTTTAATTACAAACGATTGTGTAGACCATTCACCCACTTCAAACGTTAATGAAATGTGCACACCTAACTCGTCCATATATGTTTGTAACTTCTCATATAAAAATAAAGGTGGTGTTTTACTCGCATCATTTTTCACAAACTGTATTAGATGGTCCGTTAACTTTGCAAGAACAATATAATATTCTGCTTTAGAAGCGAACATTCCAATACGCACTTTATCCCAATGTTTCTCTAATCGTTTTAACAACAGCATTGTTGTTTGTTTTTCTACAGGTGATGTGTAATAGTCAATAATAATTTGATTTACAATCGATTGAACCATTTGTTTCCATTCAAACGAAGAAGGTTCTCTTCTTTTTATATAGCGAAAATAAAACTTATGTGGACAACGCATAAAATCATATAAATGATAATCTGTCATCGTTTTAATTGATATTTTCCCCTGCACCCATCTTCATCTCCCTCTCACCATTAAGAAAGGTGTTTTACAAATTCAGCACCAAACTGAAGACATTTCTCTACATCTTCATCTTCTGGCGTTAGTTCTACTTTTAGCCCTTCCATTACAACTTCAGCACCGCGCTCTTGTAACTTTTCTATTAAGATATCAACAGCTGCCCCGTATTTCGGATAAGCAGAATCACAAGATCCAAATACTGCTGCTTTTTTACCTGCTAAATGAATTTCTTCCATTTCGTCATAAAAATCTAAGAAATCATCAGGAAGCTCACCATCTCCCCACGTATACGCTCCTAAAATAATCCCATCATATTCCTCTAATATAGAAGCTTCTGGCGTCGTCATAATATCAATCACTTCAATATCATTTCCTGTTTCACGAATCGCTCCAGCTATATGATCAGCCATCTCCTCTGTATTTCCACTCATACTTGCAAAAATCATTACAAATTTATTCAACTGAATCTCTCCCTTGATTATGTATCGCTTCTTCTTCCTTGTTTCCTTTCTTCTCCTCTACATATTCAGCACGAATTACACGCCGTTGCCATTTTATATCTATATTTTTAATTTCCCTTTGCCCAAGGCGAAATATCTTTTTCATCTCTCCCTCATCCATTCTGCACTTGTGAATACATTGATAATAATTATCAATTTCAACTATACTTTTAGATTAAATGAAAATAATTATCAAAGTCAATAACTATTTTTTAAAAAATAATGAAAAGGTACAAGCTTGTCCGTCAGCTATTCATATACTATAAATGAGCATAGTTCTTTCTCAGCCCTCTCTAACGGAAAGAAATAGAAGCAACTGCGATAAGCGCAGTTGCCTTTTTTTGTACTCTTTTAAGCTTTTAGTAAATTCATTGTCGCCTGTAAAAATAACTCTGCCCCATTAATTAAAGCTGATTCATCCACATCAAACTTTGGATGATGATGAGGATAACAAGTTTTGATTTTCTCATTTCCAGTTCCTAATTTAATAAAACAGCCTGGCGCTTTTCTTAAATATGCCGAGAAATCTTCCCCTCCCATCGAAGGAGCTAGCTTTACAATTCTCTCCTTTCCAAACAACTCTACCGCACTTTCTTCTACTATTTTTGTAATAAACGTATCATTGATAACCGGGTCATATCCATAGCGATATGTATACGTATACGCTGCACCATGTGCCTCTGCAATCCCCTTAGCAATTTGTTCAATCATCTCTTCCGATTCTTTCCTTAGTTTTTGATCAAAGGACCGGACTGTTCCCATTAAATATGCTGTATCAGGAATAATATTATCTGCTGTTCCCCCGTGAAATTGTGTTATGGAAACAACTCTTTGCATAAAAGCGCCTGTATTTCTAGATACAATATGTTGTAAGTTCGTAATGATTTGCGCACCAACTGCTATCGGATCTACTGTTTCTTCCGGCCTAGCAGCATGGCCACCTCTTCCTTTTACTTCAATCGTAAATACATCGGGAGCAGCCATCATAGGCCCATATACAACTCCAACCTTCCCCGTTTCTAATCCAGACATTACATGTAGGCCGATAATATAATCCACATCATCCATCACACCAGCTCTCACCATTTCCTGTCCACCACCAGGATACACTTCTTCAGCATGTTGAAATAAAAGACGAATTTCTCCTTCCCAATCCTCATTCTTATTTGCTATCGCTTCTGCTGTACCTAATAAAATAGCGGTATGTGCATCATGCCCACATGCATGCATAACCCCTGAAATAACTGATGCATATGGTTTAGACGTTTCTTCCTGAATTGGCAGGGCATCCATATCTGCACGAATTGCTATTACTTTGCCTGCCTTCTTTCCTTTTTTCTTTGCCATCACACTATACCGCGTCGGTCTTGTCACCTCGAAAGCTGAAAATGAACATAATGTATCATATATAAATTGTGAAGTTTTTTCCTCGTGGAATGATAGTTCAGGAAATTGGTGAAAATGTCTCCGCCACTTTATAATATTTTCCTCTGACACATATGTCTGCCATACCTTTTTCAAACGCTCCATTCCTGACAACCTCCTTTTCATTCTTCACATTTCTTATTTCACTGTGATTATTTAATTTCCTTGTAAGATTTTCATTTTCAAAAAATCGATTTATACACTCACAACTCATTAAAAAAAGACAAATCCATTACAAATTCATATAGAATGTAATATAATTGCTAAGTTAGGGATTTTCTTTTTTAGTATTTAGTGCTACTATCAAAAAAGAGCCTTTTTGTCTTAATTTTACCTAAAATGTGGAATTTCGTTTTTTTCACAATGATGTAGGACATGATACCTACATATAGTTACTATTTCATAAGAGAGGGAAAGACATGGAAAGATTAAAAGAGATATGGTCTCGACCACTCACACAATGGTTTGCAAAGACGGTTTATTACCTTGCAATTTTATTTGCACTACTTTGGTTGTATGGATTCCATGATACAAACACAAGTACATTTATTTACAATGAATTTTAGGGTGGGAACGTTATGAAGTTATTAGAACAAATCGAAAAGTGGGCGACAGAAACGCCTGATCAAACCGCTTTCGTTTGGCGAGATGCGAAAATTACGTACAAACAATTAAAGGAAGATTCTGATGCATTGGCGCACTGGATTTCTTCTGAGTATCCAGATGATCGTTCACCAATTATGGTTTATGGCCATATGCAACCTGAAATGATCATCAACTTTTTAGGGTGTGTGAAAGCTGGACATGCTTACATTCCTGTAGATTTATCTATTCCAGCTGATCGTGTACTACGTATTGCTGAAAGTTCTGGTGCGAAATTACTTCTATCTCCGGTAGAAGTTGCTGTAACTGACTTACCAGTTCGCATCGTATGTGAAGACAACTTAAAAGACATTTTCTTTACTCATAAAGGGCAAACGCCAAACCCTGAGCATGCGGTAAAAGATGATGAGAACTTCTACATTATTTACACATCAGGGAGCACAGGTAACCCGAAAGGTGTGCAGATTACTTATAATTGCCTTGTTAGCTTTACAAAATGGGCTGCCCAAGATTTCAACTTACAAACAGGACAAGTATTCTTAAACCAAGCACCGTTCTCATTCGATTTATCTGTAATGGACATTTACCCATCGTTAGTAACAGGTGGTACACTTTGGGCAATCGATAAAGATATGATTGCACGTCCAAAAGACTTATTTGCTTCTTTAGAGCAATCGGATATTCAAGTATGGACTTCCACACCATCTTTCGCAGAAATGTGTTTAATGGAAGCTTCTTTCTCTGAAAGTATGCTACCAAACATGAAAACATTCTTATTCTGCGGTGAAGTATTACCAAATGAAGTAGCTAGAAAATTAATTGAGCGCTTCCCGAAAGCAGCAATTATGAATACGTACGGTCCTACAGAAGCTACTGTTGCTGTAACAGGCATTCACGTTACACAAGAAGTTGTTGATAAATATAAATCTCTTCCTGTTGGCTACTGTAAATCAGACTGTCGCCTTCTTATTATGAAAGAAGATGGCAAGATTGCACCAGATGGTGAAAAAGGTGAAATCGTAATTGTCGGTCCAAGCGTAAGCGTTGGTTATTTAGGAAGCCCTGAATTAACAGAAAAAGTATTCACAATGATTGATGGTGAGCGCGCCTACAAAACAGGTGATGCTGGCTATGTAGAAAATGGTCTTCTATTCTATAATGGTCGTCTTGATTTCCAAATTAAGCTTCATGGTTATCGAATGGAATTAGAAGAAATCGAACATCACCTTCGCGCGTGTTCTTACGTAGAAGGAGCAGTTGTTGTTCCAATTAAAAAAGGTGAAAAATACGATTATTTATTAGCGGTTGTTGTTCCTGGAGAGCATTCATTTGAAAAAGAATTCAAATTGACATCTGCAATCAAAAAAGAACTCAATGAGCGATTACCAAACTACATGATTCCACGTAAATTCATGTATCAATCTTCTATTCCAATGACACCAAATGGAAAGGTAGATCGCAAAAAATTATTGAGTGAGGTTACAGCATGACCGCATATGGATCATTTTATTTTTTCGCTATAGTGGGCATTTTATTAATACCTACTATCATAGCTGGATTAAAAGGTAAAATGTTGCGTAAATATAATGCCGTTCTAACGTTAGTAATGCTTGCACTTATTTTCTCTGACAAACCGAAGCAAGCAATGATGTTAGCAGCATTTATCATTTGGCAATACATCCTTATTAAAGGCTATTTATTATTAAGAAAACAAAATAATAATACGTCCATGTTTTACATGGCTGTTATTTTATCGATTTTGCCACTAATTCTGGCAAAAATCGCACCATTTGTACATGAATTAAAATTCATTGTATTTGCTGGTATGTCTTATGTAACATTCAGAGCAGTACAAATGGTATTTGAGATTCGTGACGGTTTAATTAAAGAATTCTCATTCTTTAATTTCTGGGAATTTGTTCTGTTCTTCCCAGCTATCTCGACTGGACCTATTGATCGTTATCGTAGGTTCCAAAAAGATATTCAAAAGCCACCAAGTGCTGAAGAATATCAAAAGTTACTCTATACAGGTATTAATCGTATTTTCCAAGGTTTCCTGTATAAGTTTATTATCGCTTATTTATTGCAGAAGCATTTTGTTGATGCAGTATTTGCGAATCAAGATACCATTTTCTCTAATGCGATTTATATGTATAGTTACAGTTTATACCTATTCTTCGACTTCGCAGGTTATAGTGCATTCGTAATTGGTGTCAGTTATATGATGGGTATTAAAACACCAGAAAACTTTAATAAACCATTTATTAGTCGTAACATTAAAGATTTCTGGAACCGTTGGCACATGACCTTATCATTCTGGTTCCGTGATTTTATTTATATGCGCTTTGTCTTTTTCGCAACAAAGAAAAAGCTACTTAAAAATCGCTACACGATTTCATATATCGGTGCATTTTTAAACTTTTTCATTATGGGCGTTTGGCATATTCTAGGTGAACATGTTTACCAGTACATTATTTACGGCCTTTACCATACTGTTTTGTTTATTTCGTTTGATATTTTCGAACGAAAAAACAAGAAACATAAATTTTGGCCAAACAATAAATTCATGCATGTTCTTGCAGTAGTGATTACGTTCCATTTCGTCTGTTTCGGTTTCCTAATCTTCTCTGGTCACCTTAACAGATACTTTTAATGAATAGCTTCTTTTCTTACAGCTAAGAAGTTACACATAATATATTTCGGATATAAAGGAGATTTTAAAAATGGCAGAATTTAAAGATCAAGTATTAGATATTTTAGAAGAAGTTTGTGAAAATGATATTGTAAAAGAAAATCCAGATGTACAATTATTTGAAGAAGGTATCCTTGATTCTTTCGGTACAGTATCTTTATTAGTAGAATTCCAAGAACGTCTAGATATCGAAGTATCTATTTCTGATTTTGATCGTGATGAGTGGGCAACACCAAACATGATTATTAAAAAGTTGGAAGAAATCCGATGAAAAAAGCAACTTTTGGACCGATGCTCTTAGCATTGGCCCTTTTTGCTGTATTCTTACTTATTCCAACACGCTTTCTACTTCCGCTTGTCAGTGATAAGAAAGTAGAAGAGGCGGCAACTTCTCTAAAATCAGAGAAAATACAAAGTATGATTTTACAGCAAAAAATGTTAGAAGATCCGAAATACCTTCCGATGTATGGTTCATCGGAATTTGCGAGAATGGATGCTTTTCATCCATCCAATTACTTTAAAGTAAAACCTGAAGGATTCACACCATTTCTTCTTGGTCGTGGCGGAACGCAAGACCTTATCCATGTGCTAAACTTTGCATCTACAATGGATCAATTAAAAGATAAAAAAATGGTCTTTGTTCTTTCACCACAATGGTTTGTACCACAAGGCATTGATGAAACACACTTTGCACCTAACTTTTCAAAACAACAAGGCTACCATTTCATTTTTAACAATGATTTAAAGCCTGAAATGAAAAAACAAATTGCAAAACGTTTATTGAACTTTGAAATTGTAAAAAAAGAGACGTTATTAAAAACATCTTTAGAAGGCATTGTCTATGATGATACTAAACATAAGATAAAAGCAATTGCAGCGAAACCATTTGCTTATCTTTACCGTAATATTTTAGATCGCAAAGACATATTTACAGTGATGTTCGATATTAAACCGCATAAAGAACAACTTGATCCAGCATTGAAACAAATGAACTGGAATGAAGCACGTAAACACGCGGATCAAACTGGTGAATTAGAATCAAAATCAAATCAGTATGGTATCGAAGATGATTACTTCAATAGCAAAATTAAAAAGAAATTGAAGCAACGCAAAGATTACTTAAAAAATGACGCTTATGATCACTCTCCAGAATATGAAGATTTACAAATTGCGCTCGATTTATTAAAACAATCTGGTGCAAAACCACTCTTCATTTCTGTTCCTGTAAAAGGTCCTTGGTATGATTATGCTGGATTCCCGAAAGAACGACGCGAATTATACTATAAGAAAGTTCATGAGCAAATTAAACAAGCTGGCTATCCAATTGCTGACTTTTCAAACCATGAGTATGACAAATACTTCTTAAAAGATCATATGCACTTAGGCTGGAAAGGCTGGGTATACATCGACGAAGCGATCCAGCAATTTTATAAAACAAACTAATAAAAAGACCGCTTGAATTATTCAAGTGGTCTTTTTGTATATATGCTTTGTAAATTTTCTACGGTTACCTTTACTTCTCCCAACACTCGTTCAACAATTTGCTGAGCTGATTCTTTTCTTGCTAATGAAGAAGCTTGTCCAGCCCAGAGTGACATATATTCCCCTTTGTTTTGTTTTGCAGCTTCTTGACGTATTTTAGCGGTTAATACATTTTGAACTGGATACATTGGGAGCATTTCTTCTTTTTCTTCATGTTGTTCTATAAATGTATTTCGAACCCCCCTTGCATATTTTCCAGAAAATGATCTCGTTACAGTTGTACTCGTATCTGTACTGTGCAGTACCGCTTTTTTATGTACATTATGTGTAATACTTTCTTCACTTGTTAAAAATGCTGTTCCCATTTGAATGCCTTCTGCACCTAGTGCCATTGCTGCAACAAGACCTTGTCCATTCATAATGCCTCCTGCCGCTACAATTGGGATATTTGATACTGCGGCTACCATTTGTGGAATTAATGCAAATGTACCGATCATAGAATCTTGTTCTTTCCCAATAAAAGTCCCGCGGTGTCCTCCAGCCTCGCTACCTTGTCCAACAATTACATCTACCTCTAATTCAGCAAGCACCTTCGCTTCTGCCACATTTGTAGCTGTTCCAATTATCTTTATGCCCTCTTTCTTCAACGATACAATTTCCTCTTGTTCTAACGTGTGAAATGCAAAGCTTATAACCGGAACTTTTTCTTCCTTTAACACGTGCAATTGTTCTTTATAACTTTTCGGAAGTTGTAATGATTGATTATACTCATCTATACCTAATTCTTTTCGTATCGGCTCTAATAAATTTCTTGCTACTTGTACTTTTTCTTCCTCAATTTGTATTTCTTTCGTAAGTAACAAATTTACTGCAAACGGCCTATCTGTTAACTCTCTTATTTTATAAATAGATTGACAAATTTGTTCCGGACTCATATAACCAGCCCCGAGCGTTCCTAGGCCGCCGCTATTACACACAGCCGCAACAAGCTCTGGTGTCGTAATTGCACCTGCCATACCAGCCTGAATAATTGGATACTTTATTTGTAATACATCATTTACTCTGCTTGTAAACATCCTTCTTCCCCTCCCTATGCCCTCTTATATCTTCTCGACTCAACAAACTTTTCCCTTCTTTTAAAAGGATCGAACTGCTTATAAACGAATATATTGAAAACGAAGGAGGAGATTTAAATGATTCAGCCAAATGTCTTACAACAAGGCGATACGGTAATGCTTATTGCTCCAGCAGGCCCTCCAGTAATAGAACACGTCCTTGCAGGAAAAAAAGTATTAGAAACAATGGGCCTATCCGTAATAATTGGTCAAAGTGTTTACGAGAAATACGGCTATCTAGCTGGAAATGATGCAATCCGCCTTCAGGATTTACATGAATCTTTTTCCAATCCTGAAGTGCAAGCCGTTTTTTGCGCAAGAGGTGGATACGGAAGTGGTCGTCTCCTTCCTCATATTCAATATGAACTCATTCGAAACAACCCGAAGATTTTTTGGGGATATAGTGATATTACTGCTTTACATATTGCCTTTTCACAATATGCAGGACTCATTACATTCCATGGACCTATGATTGAAGAATTAGGAAAAGGAGTGAATTCTCTTTCTTTATCTTCTTTCAATCAACTATTCTATCCGTATTCAAATATTTTACCAGCAGCAGAATGCATTACCACTACATCTACTTGTACAGTTTCCGCACCATTAGTTGGAGGTAATTTAACCGTTTTAGTAAGTACACTGGGTACCCCCTATGAAATCTATACAGCGAATAAAATTGTATTACTTGAAGATATTGGAGAAGAACCGTATCGTATTGATCGCATGTTCAATCAATTACATTTAGCAGGAAAATTGAATGAATGTGCAGGAGTTGTATTCACAAGCTGCCATGATTGTATAGCCTCAAAGCAGTCTCTATCATTACAAACCATATTGTATAACTATCTCGCTTCATACAATATTCCTGTATTACTCGGTCTTCCTATCGGGCATATACAGCCAAATGTCGGAATACCACTCGGTGTTACTGCCACAATGGACACGGAAAGAAATACACTTTCTATCCCTTCAGGTGTGAAATTTTAATCATCCTCACTGATTAAGATTTCACTTTATATTAGGTTAGAAGGAAATACTCTATATAATTTTTCATTCACAGCAAAAAAGGAAAAGCGTGTATCGCTTTTCCTTTTTACTATATATATCCATTTTGATTTTTCAACATATAAGTCGCTGCTATGAAGAAAAAAGGTGACCCACACTCACTTTCTCTCTTTGTTTTCACTTAGCATGGGGCAGGAAGAGGGTCTGACCGCTTTTATGCATGGTCGGATGCTCTCTTCCACCTAAATATTAGGTTTTATGTCGATTTTTCAATTTGTATTTATATATATTTCCTTATACCGAGTTGACTATAAGGAGTGCTGACAACAATTTTTTACTGATAATAATTAAATATACGCCCAGATGCTATATCCGCAACCTCTTCTGGAATAAACGTTTTGCTAAGCTCTGTACCAACATTCAATACCGCCGTTGCTTCTTGATCTAGATTTTCAAATAATTCTTTCCCACGTATCGTAATAAGGGGCGTTTCTTCCGGCAACACCTCTTTCACAAATTCTAATTGTGTAAAGAACGGTACGATCCATCTACCCTCTCCTTGGAAATAACGCAAACGAAGTGTTCCTTCTGATGCAGAATCATCCGCCTCTATAGATCCAGCAACATAAAAATGAGTTGTTAGCAACAATTCATAAAATTCCTTTTGTTTTTGTTTATCCTCTTCTGCTAAAACGAGTACTGTTTCTATTTTCTTTACTGGAATTTGCTCCATATGCTGCCACCCCTATTTTCAAAATAATTATACTTTAATTATACGAAATATTCTTATTTTTTTCTACATAATTATTCAAATATTTTATTGAAATAGTATCAATCATTCATCGTTACAACTGAACCAATCTTACCTTCTCTAATATTTCCGATGTTGTAACGATGGTAGCGAATTCCTCATGAAGATTTACGAGGGTCATATTATGAATTTCTTCTGCACAATATTGTAAACCATCCGGCCCTTTTCGATTAAATGTAGCTGTTGCATCACTTACTAAATACGTTGAAAAGCCTAAATTTCCAGCCATCCGTGTTGTTGTTTCCACACAGTGATTCGTCGTTAACCCAACAATAATAATCGAATTACAATTCTTCTCTTTTAATTGCTTTTCTAAATTTGTTCCCATGAATGCACTGTTCACACACTTTTGAATAACTATCTCCCCTTGTAATGGCTGTACTTCCTCTTTAAACTGACTTGTTTCTGCATTTGGATGAAACATCGATTCTATATTTTCTTTGTTTACATGTTGTATATGAAAAAGCGGCAAATCTCTTCGTCTCCACTCTTCTAATAAACTTTTCATATTCTCTTCTGCAAAAGGATTATTTCGCTCGCCCCAATAAGGTAGATTAAACGCTTTTTGTACATCAATAATAACAAGTGCTGACTGTTTCAGCATTATTCCTTCTCCTCTCCTGGCTGTAATTGAAATAAAAATCCAAGTTGTTGTGAAGCAGTAATAAAGCAAATATATACACAGAGCTCTACAATCTCTGCCTCACTCCAATACTGTTTCAACACATCAAACATCTTATCATCTATCGCTGAACGATTATGTACAAATACATGTGCAAAGGTTACAGCAGTACTAATCTCTTCTACCTTTTGCACATCATCTGGCTTTCCTTTTGCCATGCAATACAAACACTCATTTCCAAAAGCAAGTGTTCTACGTACTTGTTCTTTTAATTCTGCAGAAAGTGCCCCTTTTTCATATAATGTATTTTCTAATACACTCCAAGTATGTAGTATATCTGGACAATGCCCTAATAATTTTTGAAACTTTGTTTCTCCTACATCTGATAATGAAATTCTCTCCATCATTTCTCCTCCTATTCCTTTCTGTTTTATTGTAAAATAAAGTATAGCCTTTTCACATTTCATATGAATCTTTATTTATATATTTTCTTTACAAAAATTATTATTTTACTGGAGGTATAGTTACATATGCAATTAGATCGTGTAGATCGTAAAATTTTAAATGAATTATATAATGATAGTCGCCTCTCTATGCGAGAATTATCAAAACGCGTAAACTTATCCGCGCCTTCTACTGCAGAACGTGTTCGTAAGTTAGAAAATGAAGGAGTCATTCAAAAATATACAATTGATATTGATTATAAAAAAGCCGGGCTCGTCTTAGATTGTATTTTAGAAATCACCTTAAAAAATGGTGATACAACGCGCATGCAACAATTTATTCAATCGTATCCATCGGCAAGCTTTTGCTATCGCGTAACTGGAAGTCTTTGTTATATCGTTAAAATTTCTGTTCCTTCATTAGTTGAACTTGAAGAGTTTATTAATGATGTTTCTTCATATGCAACAACTGTTTCTCATATCGTATTATCGGAAGTATCCCTTACTCCTGATATCGAACATATTTTTCCAGAAGAACAAAATTAATTTTTATTCAAAATATAATAAAAAACCCCTTACAAAAAGAATAAAAATGTTTTATTATGTATTAAAATACATAAAGTTCGAGAAAGGGGCATTACATTGAAAATTTGGTTTTACGAAAAAACGATACAAGAAGATGATTTACTTGGCATTTGGGATAATGTTCCCACCATCCCTCGAATTGGGGAAAAGGTGGAAATTTCAAAAATGGTTCGTACAGTCACAGATATTAAATATGTAAAAAACGGAAACAACTTCCACGTTGAAATTGTTATCCATTAAAATAGCAGCTCTCCTCATTTATATTGGAGAGCTGCTATTTTTCGTTTCCTATACTCTTATCAATGTTCTGCCTTTGTTATAATAATTTTTTCATTCTCTACTACAACCGTTACATAATCATTCTCTTCTAATCTCAACTGATTCACAGCCTCATCTGGCAACTCTACAGCCATAAGTTGATCCGTTAAAATGACTTGACTATACATTTTATTTTGTTGTAATGGTACAACTGCCTTATCTTCATTGATAAAACGAAGAGGTGGTACCCCCACTTCTTTTACAGTTCGCCAATTTTTACGAATAAAAGGTGCCAACCATAATAAACTGATCAGAATTACAACGAGTCCAATCCATAAATTACTTTGTCCTTGTAATTCAGCAATCGAAATGACATCATCTGTTCCTTCACCACTCGTTAATTGGATGGTAGTTGCTATACAATTATTCAACGCATGAACAGCAATATTCGTCCATATATTTTTCGTTTTTATGTAAAGAAGACACATGACAACACCAAATACAAAAGCACCGACTACATCAAAATGTCCTAAACCAAAAATAAGAGAGGACACAATTACAGCACGTTTTATCCCCCACTTAAACGTTATACGCTGTAAAAAGAAACCTCGAAAGATAACTTCCTCCATAATAGGTGCAAAAATACATGCTGAAATAAAGCTAAAGATTTTTGTATATGTGCTACTCATATCAATTACACTATCATCACTTAATACACCCATTAAGAAATCTGGAACAAGATGTGCTAATATGTAAAATTGAATAAAAGATACACCGAATGCAAAAATCATTCCCATTGCGGTTGCAACTATGATTATCTTCCAGTTTAACCGTGATGGTTTATCAAAGAAGCTAGTAAATATAACATTATTTTTTCGTGTTTTTAAATATAACCATAGTAGTGGAAATACAAAAAACACCGAAATTTGCACTGCAACATCCATGACATTTTCTGAAGCGCCCGCAAAGGATAGCGGTAGCACCATTACTACTATACCCAAAATCATCCATGCAAAAAAATTACGAAGTCGTATACGTGAAAATGCATATTGAATAAAAAACACCCCCAAGATGATATATTTATATTTTAATATGAATATCATTAAAATTCTTCCTATTTTTCTCAGTTCGCTTTTAAATACTATACCTATTAAAATATATAATAAGGAATCTATTTTGTAATTTCCTCTTTGCAAGATTTTCTGTTATAATGTTAAATGTCGCTTTTTATACCTGTTTTTTCAAAACACATTATCATGATAGGAATAAGGAGGATTACGCACATGGATTTTTTTGAAAATGTCATTACTCCGATTCATAAGTTTATTACAACAACAAACGAATATTTATGGGGTTATATTTTAATTACATTGTTAATCACTGTAGGTTGTTATTTTACAATAAGAGCTGGATTTGTTCAATTCCGTCACATTCGTGAAATGATCCGTTTGCTAGGCGATGGCGCAAGCCCTTCTACACGTAAAGCACAAAAAGAAAAGCATGGTGTTTCTTCATTCCAAGCGTTTTGCATGAGTACAGCATCACGTGTTGGAACAGGTAACTTAGCTGGTGTAGCAATTGCTATTTCTACGGGTGGACCAGGTGCTGTCTTTTGGATGTGGCTTATCGCTATGATTGGCGGCGCATCTGCTTTCGTTGAAAGTACACTTGCACAAATTTATAAAATTAAAGACGGTAAAACATTCCGTGGTGGACCAGCATACTACATGGAAAAAGGTTTAAACAAACGCTGGATGGGTATGATTTTCTCCGTTTTAATCACAGTTAGTTTCGGTTTAGTCTTTAACGCTGTACAAGCAAATACCGTAACATCTGCATTCGATGGTGCTTTTCATATCGATCCAAAAATAGTTGGAGTTTCATTAGCTGCCCTATTATCTGTTATTATTTTTGGTGGCGTAAAGCGAATCGCACGTGTTGTAGAAATGATTGTACCAGTTATGGCAATCATTTATGTTGCAGTTGCACTATTTGTTGTCGTGACAAATATTACATTGATTCCAGAAATGATAAAAGAAATTTTAGCACACGCATTTGGCATAAAAGAAATCGCGGGCGGTAGCTTTGGTGCAGCTGTTTTACTTGGTGTCAAACGTGGTTTATTCTCCAATGAAGCTGGTATGGGTAGTGCACCAAACGCAGCTGCGACTGCTAACGTAACACATCCTGTTAAACAAGGTTTTATTCAAACACTTGGTGTCTTTACAGATACATTATTAATATGCAGTTGTACTGCTTTTATTATCCTTTTATCAGACGTTCATACTGGAACAGATTTAAACGGTATTCAGTTAACACAAGAAGCGTTAAAAGCACATATTGGTCCTTGGGCTCCAATCTTTGTCGCTGTAGCAATCTTCTTGTTTGCTTTCAGTTCTCTAATCGGAAATTACTACTATGGTGAAACAAATATTGAGTTCTTAAACGGAAGTAAAACCACACTTATGATTTACCGCATCGCTGTAATTGGTATGGTATTCCTAGGTTCTGTTGCAACCATTCAAGTTGTTTGGGATTTAGCCGACCTATTTATGGGCGTTATGGCAATCTTCAACTTAGTTACAATCATATTCTTAAGCAAATACGCATTTGCAGCATTAAAAGATTATATGAAGCAAAAAGAGGCTGGAAAAGATCCTGTCTTCTATGCCGACAGCATTCCTGGTTTAGAAAATACAGAATGCTGGGATCGTGAAAAAACAGAAGAAAAAGTTGGTTAAGAAAAATCCCCGCGAGCGGGGATTTTTCTATTATAGTACATCACGCTTTTGGAATAATGTACTTGATGTAACGAGTAATACTACAAAATAAGCAAGTACTAGCAGTAAAGATGTTGTGAAATTAAATTCTGTAAATGGTGGTTCAGCGCCGCCACTAATTAATTTGTTGCTGTCGTACATACTTAAGTCCAAATGGAAAAACACAACAAATTTCGCAGTACCTTTTCCAAACATCATAAGTGCCATCTTAATTGGCCTTTGTAGGAAAAATAGGAACAATGTAATAATTAATGGCAACACAGATTTTCTAAATACATTTGCCAAGAAAAAGGCAAGTGTTACAAAGAAGAACGGTGCAAGAAGTTGATATGAGATTGATTTAAGCAATATGCTTAACGTTAAATCTGTTTTCCCTCCGTCCATTGCAATTGCACCGATAATCATTGCAATTAACATACCAGCAAAGACAACAAATAACATTGTTAGTAATACAGAAATGTATTTAGAAAATAAAATCATAATTCTTTTTCTCGGACGAATTAATAATTGCTTAATCGTTCCTTTTTGAAACTCCTCTGTAATCGTACGAGAAGCAATCGTAATACCGAAAATTGTTGCAAATAAAATAACTAAACTAATATCTGACTTCGTAAAATCTAAATATGTTCCATTAAAATCTTTAGCTTCACCCCATTTTAATATTGCGAGGACACCTAAAATTTCTAATGCAGCAATTACACCTATTAAAATATACATACCTTTTTTTGCATGTAATTTTAGCAATTCATTTTGAATTAATTTAAACATTACGCTCTCACTCCCCCTGTAATCGCTAAGAACTCATCTTCTAACGTTTTATTTTGTACTGTAACGCCATATACAAGTACATCAGCATGCACAAGTTGTTTTACAATTTGCGGAATCTTTTCTTTTTCTACAGAAGTCACAACTACGCTTCCTTGTTCCTTACCTTTAATGATTTCATTCGCTTTCTGAATTTGATCTACCTCAAATGCCACTACAATCGTTTCATCATGCTTCGCTTGTTCATGTAAGTTATACTCCTGCACAAACTGTCCTTGCTTAATAATAACAACACGATCGCACATCAATTCAATTTCACTCAATAAATGACTCGATACGATGACAGCGATATTTTCCTCTTTCGCTAATCGTTGTAAATAATCACGAATTTGACGAATACCAGCCGGATCTAATCCATTCGTCGGTTCATCTAAAATTAAAATTTTCGGGTTATGCAGAAGCGCTTGCGCAATCCCCAGACGTTGTTTCATTCCAAGTGAATATGTTTTCACTTTCTTATGGATAGCGTGTTCTAATTCTACAAGTTTTACAATTTCAGTAATTCGTTCTTTACTAATCGGCTTAACTGCCATATTTGCAAAATGCTTTAAATTTTGCATTCCTGTCATATAGTCATAGAGTTCCGGATTCTCGACAATCGCCCCAATTTCTTCTAACGCCTTCTCACGTTCTGTCCGAATGCTATGACCACAAATTGTAATATCGCCTTTTGTCATTGAAATCAGACCAGTCATCATCCGAATTGTCGTCGTTTTCCCACTTCCATTCGGTCCAAGAAATCCATATACTTCCCCTTCACGAACCTCAAATGAAAGACCACGAATAATTTCATTTTTCCCTATTTTTTTATGGACGTTTTCTAATTTCACTACTACGTTTCCCAATGATTGTTCCTCCTTTAGACTTCTAGTTTTTTGTCGATGATATGACTTGTTATTACCATCAATAAAAAAGTTAATAATAAACTAAAAATTAAATAAGAAATATTTGAAGCATCATTAAAATAAAAAGATGTTTCGAAAAAACCATTTTTATCTATAACTCCAACATTTTTTATCGAAAATACATATATATTTATTTTGTCTAGCATATTAGTTATAACAAACTGGATTCCACCGAAAACAACAAAGAAAATTATAAATAACATTTTATTTAATGAGGATTTCACATTAAATAGTTTTACAACTATGATTATGAAATACAGAGAAACTAATGTACTCACTAAATCTATAATCCATAAGAAGATAGAGAACAAATGGTGTAAAAGCCCATAATTGTATAACCTATTAATGGCTTGTTGTACCCCTCCATTCGCTTTATTCTCATATATATTGATAGAAAGAAGATGTAAAAAAGCAATTCCTATTAACGACAATAGAGTAAACATTATTATAAAAAATAATAAATTCGCATATATATATTTCTTTGATGGGATGGCAACATATTGAATCATAGACCCTCTTACTATTTTTCTGAAAGAAGAGATCGCCAATAAGAAGATAGAAAATGCAGTCATACAAAATAAGAATATAAATATGATTAATGCTATATCTTGTCTATTTGAAACCCTTATCCCTGAGGACCCCTTCATATTAAATAATAAAATTAATGAAATAGTAATAAATCCAAAATAAATTATCCATACCTTCTTTTTATTACAATTATATAAATATCGAAGAAGTGAACTCATTTCCTGAACACCTCCTTAAACAACTCATTTACAGCTTTTCCCCTCTGAAAACGAAGCTCTTCTACATTCTCATGCAGTACAATCTCACCATCCTTCAAAAAGATAACCTCATCAAAAATGTTTTCAATTTCGCCAATTAAATGGGTCGAAATGATGATAGTACAATCTTCACGATAAAATTGTAATATAAGTTCTAGCACATGCTCCCGTGAAACAGGGTCGATTCCGCCAAGTGGTTCATCTAATATATAAAGTTTTGCTTTTCTCGAAAATGTTAAAATCAGCTGTAGCTTTTCAACCATTCCTTTTGACAGTACTGTAATTTTTTCTTCTAGCGGTATTTTAAATTCAGCTATCGTATCAACCGCCTTTTGAATATCAAAATCTTGATAAAAGTCTCTATAGAAAAATAAAGCCTCTTTTACAGTCATCCATTCATCAAATACTGGTCTATCAGGCATAAATGAAACAATCTTTTTTGTTTCTAAACCTACTTTCTCACCTGCTATTGTGATATTTCCTTCCGAAGGGTGCTGCAAACCTGAGATCATTTTCAATAATGTTGTTTTTCCACTACCGTTATCTCCAACAAGACCAACGATTTTTCCTTCTGTAATCTCTATGTTTAGCTCACGAATCACTGCTTTTAAACCATATCGCTTCCATAAGTTCTCTATTTTTAATAGCTCTGTCATCAGCTCTCCTCCCTTTTCTCTTCCAATGAGGAACGAAGGATTGAGAGAATTTCCTCTTCTGTAAAACCTAAATTGTCCATTCCGTTTATAAAAGAATGAAGCAACTCTTTTGCCATATCTTTGCGCAGCTCCATAATTTTCTCCCCTTCGCTCGTTACATATCTCCCCATCCCTCTGCGTGTTACAACGATACCTTCTCTCTCTAGTTCTTGAAATGTACGCTGAATTGTATTTGGATTGACTTGTAACTCACTCGCTAATTCACGTACAGAGGGAATTTTGTTACCAGGTAATAAATGACCTGTTACAATTTCCTTTTTTATGTATTCCATCATCTGAATATAAATCGGTATGTTAGGAGAAAACTCAATTTTCATTTCCCCCCTCCTTTTGTCTTAGTGTACTAGTTAAATAGTACACTAAGACAAAAGGGATGTAAATACTTGTAAGTTAAAAATATAACAAAAAAAGGTAGTGCAACCTTCGTTGCACTACCTTCCTATTTTATTTCGTTACCATTTCTGCTTCACTTTCTTCAAAAGGCCACTTCGGTAACATATTACGGAGTTCCTTATCAGAGCGATAACCCAGTGCGTATTCTGCCTGCATAATAGTATGAATCTCACGTGTTCCTTCGTAAATAACTGGAGCTTTTGCATTTCGCAAATATCGTTCTACTGGAAATTCATTTGAATATCCATATGCCCCGTGCACCTGCACTGCATCATTTGCCGCTTCAAATGCAGCGTCACAAGCGATCCATTTTGCTAAAGAAGTTTCACGTGTATTACGTTTCCCTTCATTTTTTAACCACCCAGCTTTATAAACCAATAAACGTGATATTTCAAGGTTTGCAGACATTTTCGCAATCATTTGCTGCACAAGCTGATGTTTCCCAATTTCTTTCCCAAATGTTTTTCTCTCTTCACAATACTTTACACTTGCCTCCAAACTTGCTTGAATCAGTCCGCACGCACCTGCTGCTACTGTGAAACGTCCATTATCTAATGAAGCCATTGCAATTTTAAATCCTTCACCTTCTTCTCCAAGAAGGTTTTCCGCTGGTACTTTTACTTCATCTAAAAATACTTCACCTGTGTTGCCAGCTCGAATGCCAAGCTTTCCTTTTATCGCTTTTGTCGATACTCCAGGAAATGTTCGTTCTACGATAAAACAAGAAATACCGCGGTGCTTTAATTCCGAATTTGTTTTCGCGAATATTAAAAAGTGATCTGCCACATCACATAACGAAATCCACGTTTTTGATCCATTTAAGACGTAATAATCGCCTTGTTTTACCGCAGTCGTTTGCATCGCAACAACATCTGATCCTGCATTTGGTTCTGTTAAACCGAAAGCCCCAATTTTTTCACCTTTCGCTTGTGAAACAAGGTACTTTTGTTTTTGTTCTTCTGTTCCCCATTGCAGAAGTGTCATACTATTTAGACCTGTATGTACAGATACAGCTGTACGGAAAGCTGTGTCACCGCGTTCTAATTCTTCACAAACAATAGCCAGCGTATTATAATCCATACCCACGCCGCCATATTGTTCTGGGATACAAACGCCCATAAATTGCAGTTCTGCTAAACGCTTCAAGATTTTTTGTTCAAAATGTCCTTTTTCATCCCATTCTTTAATATATGGAATAATTTCATTATCTACAAAGGACCTCACTACTTTTCTAACACTTTGTTGTTCTTCTGTTAACGAAAAATTCATTTGTACTGCCTCCTTATATCCATTGATTTTTTGTCATTCTCGTAATGATTTCCTGAGAATACCCTAATTTTCGCAAAATCTTTTCTGTATGTTCCCCGTGGAGTGGTGGATATTTTTGCATCTGTACTGGTGTCCTTGAAAGCTTTAATGGTGAACCTACAAGTTTAAGATTTTCAATTGTTGGATGTTTCATATGAACCGTCATATCTCTCGCCACGGCTTGCTCTGTTTCTAGCGCTTCTTTCACATTAAGAATTGGTCCATTTGGAATTCCTGCTTCATCCAAAAGTTGTTTCCATTCCTCTTTCTTTTTCTTCTTCATTTCAATAGCAATCATATTGACGAGCTCATCTTTATGCTGAAGGCGACTTGCATTTGTTTTATAACGTTCTAAGCTGGATAAATCTTGTCTACCTAGCAACAAACAAAACTTATGAAACTGCTCATCGTTTCCGACCGCAACAACAAGATCACCATCCTCCGCTTCAAATACTTGATACGGAACAATATTCGGATGCTGATTGCCAAGTCTCTCTGGTAATTCACCTGTACATAAATAATTGCTCGCTACATTTACTAATGCTGCTAATTGGGAATCAAATAAAGAAATATCAATTTCTTGCCCTTCTCCCGTTCTATTTCGGTGCTGCAGAGCCGCTAAAATCCCGATACACGTAAAAAGACCTGTGAGAACATCTGAAATTGCAACCCCTACTTTTGCAGGCTCTTCATCCTTTCCTCCTGTTATACTCATAAGCCCACTCATTGCTTGAATCATATAATCATAGCCAGGAAGATGTGAAGCAGGACCCTTTTGACCAAACCCACTAATAGAAGCTAGAATAATGTCTCCCTTCACTTCTTGTAACACATCATAACCAAGTCCCATTCTTTCAAGTGTCCCAGGCTTGAAATTTTGCACAACGATATCAGCATGAGAAACAAGCTTTTTCAAAATATCCTTTCCCATTTCTGATTTTAAATTTAATGTAAGCGACTCTTTATTGCGATTCGCACAAAGAAAATAAGCACTTTCTCCTTCTACAAAAGGCGATCCCCATCCTCTTGTATCATCACCATTTCCTATATTCTCAACTTTAATTACCTCAGCTCCTAAATCACCGAGAATCATTGTACAAAAAGGACCGGCAAGAACCCGAGATAAATCAATAATTGTAATCCCTTGTAGTGCTCCCTCCAACTCCTTCTCCTCCTATAGTAAAAACCAGCAAAACCAATGAGAAAAAAAGGAGACATGTTGGTTTTACTGGTTTGTATTTACAAGCTATTGTGTAAAAAATTATTGTACTTTTACTTGTGCCAACACTGATTTAAATGCATTGATTACTGTATCTACTTCTTCATAACTAATTGTAAGCGATGGCTCAATACGAATTGTTTTCGAATTAATTAACGTTCCTGCAACAAGAATTCCTTGATCAAACATCGCCTTCGATACTTCATAACCAATTTCATCCTTATGGAATTCAATCCCAATCATTAAACCTTGGCCACGGATTTCAAATACTTTGTCTTCATGTCCTTCCGCTGCCTTTTTCAACCCTTTTAAGAAATACTCCCCAACTTCCGCAGCTCGTTCTGGTAATTTATCTTCCAATAATACATGGATTGTTGCAATTGCAGCAGCACATGCAAGTGGATTGCCACCAAACGTTGTTGTATGCATGAATGGATTTTCAAACCAGCTTTTGAATACTTTTTCTTTAGCAACAATTGCACCCGCTGGCATTACGCCCCCGCCAAATGCCTTTGCAAGACAAATAATATCCGGTACAACATCATATAATTCTGCAGCAAACATTTTCCCAGTGCGTCCCATTCCTGTTTGTACTTCATCAAAAATAAGTAGTGATCCGAATTCATCACAAAGCTCTCTCACTTGTTTCAAATAATTTTCTGGAGGTAAAATAATACCGCCCTCTCCTTGGATTGGTTCTAAAATAACAGCTGCAACATCTTCTCCAACTAACGCGCATGTTTCAAATGTTTTTCTCATCATATCAATATCACCAAATGGGACGTGACGGAAGCCTGGAATTAATGGTAAGAATGGTTTACGGAACATTCCTTTTGCTGTTCCAGATAAAGAACCAAGACTCTTACCGTGGAAAGCACGTGTTGTGGAAATAAAAGTTGTTCGTTCACTGTACATTTTTGCTAGTTTTAATGCTGCCTCCACACTTTCCGTCCCACTATTTGTAAAGAAAGCATATTTCAAATCACCAGGTGTAATATCCGCTAAAATTTTTGCAAGAATCGCACGAAGTGGATCTAGTAAATCCTGACTATGCAATGCTTGACGCTTTAATTGATCCGTTACAGCTTTTACAACTTTCGGATTACGGTGTCCAACATTATAAATCCCGAATCCACCTAAACAATCAATATATTTTTTCCCATTGATATCCATGAAGCAAGATCCTTCATCAGACCATTCTACTGCTGCAAATTGCCCATCTTTTGTTACTGTTTTTCTATATGCGAGGAAGCCAGGATTTACGTGTTCTCTAAATCCATCTACTGTTTCTTTTTGGATCCAGTTCGCCTCTTCTGCAGAAACTTTCTCTTTTTCAATTAGTTGCAGTACTTTTGTAATATAATCATTTACACTCGTATTCTTCACATCTTGTTCATTAGATTTACTTTTCACATTCGTTTCCATCTATTTCACCTCTACAGTCTTTTTATTTGCAAACCAACCAATTGGTTCTACTTCTAGATTTATATTAATCTGCTTAATTTCTTGGAATTCCTCTAAACCAAACGTTCCTAAGCTACGACCGATACCACTTTGTTTATATCCGCCCCAAGGCGCCTCGTTGTATGTTGGGTGGTAACTATTAATCCACGTAATTCCTGCACGAAGCTTGCGGATTACACGTATCGCTTTAGCACCATCAACTGTAAATACACCTCCAGCTAAGCCGTAATCTGTACCGTTTGCTAGTTCAATTGCTTCCTGTTCATCCTTAAATTTTTGGATAACTACAACAGGACCAAAAATTTCTTCCTGCACAATACGCATATCAGGTTTTACATTGACAAAGACCGTTGGTTCAATAAAGAAGCCATCACCTTTCCCATCCGCCAGTATACGCTTTCCTCCGCAAACAATTTCTGCTCCTTCATCTTTTCCAATCTCTATATAGCGTAATACTTTTTCCATATGCTCCTGACTTACAAGTGGCCCCATCTCTGATTCTGGGTTATCACCAGGTCCAACATTAATTTGCTTTGCTCGTTCTACGAAACGATTAACAAATCTATCGTAAACGCTTTCTTCTACAAGAATTCTTGATCCTGCTGAACATACTTGTCCAGCACCTGCATAAATACCAAACAGAGCATAATCAACAGCTGTTTCAAAATCTGCATCTGCAAAAATAATATTTGGAGATTTCCCGCCTAGTTCTAGCGAAATCTTTTTCATATTATCTGCCGCTGTTCTCATAATGTGCTTTCCTGTTTTTGTTCCGCCCGTAAAGGAGATCATATCAACTTTATTACTTGCTGCAATCTCATTTCCTACTATTGGCCCGGCGCCCATTACCATATTGGCAACACCTTTTGGTAATTCTACTTTTTCCATTATTTCGAATAATTTCATTACAGTGATTGGTGTAACCTCAGAAGGCTTAAATACAATTGTGTTTCCAGCTGCTAAAGCAGGTGCAATTTTCCAAACACTCATTAGTAACGGATAATTCCAAGGAACTATTAAACCACAAACACCAACTGGCTCTCTCACTACCATAGCTTGCATCGGATCAGCTACATGATACGTTTGTCCGTCTGGCTTTGTAATCAACCCAGCATAATAGCGGAAACAAGCTGCCGCATCTCCAATATCTCCTTCTGCCTCTCGATATGTTTTCCCATTATCCATTGTTTCAAGACGCGCAAGTTCTTTCAAATTTTTATCAATTTCATCTGCTATTTTAAATAAATAAGATGCTCTTTCCGCAGCAGAAGTTTCTGACCAAATTCCGCTATCAAAAGTAGCTCTTGCCACTTCAATCGCGTATTTCGCATCCTCGATCGTTCCTTCAGGTGCATATGCGATAACCTTGCCATTCGCAGGGTTAATAATCGGTCTTTTCTCTTGATTACTAGAATCTCTCCATTCACCGTTTAGATACATTTTTAAATCTAGCACTGTATATAGCCCCCCTTTGTCAATCATTCATATATTATATAAGCAATAATTGTGCCAACATTTGAAATACGAAGCAATCATACAAAAACTGACGATTTCTTTAAATAACCTATACAAAGTTATGCATTTTTGCATAGATTATTACATTTCGCATAATTACAACAAAGAGAAGGGGCAGTCTATGTAGACTCCCCCTTTCTCCTTTAAAAATACGAAATTGTATCAATTGCTATTTCCTTTTCATTCATGATTTTTTGATATTTACGACTAACAGAAGACTGGCTTATCCCAAGAGCCTTTGCTGCCTTTGTTGTCGTTTTATACTGCTTCATTGCAAGTAAAATTAATTGTTCTTCTACAGAATGCAATGCTTCTTGTAGTGGCAAAACTCTTGTAATCACTGGCTTTGATTTTTTAAAATCATATCCAGGATTAAGGAATTTACTAACAAATTCAGCATCAATGACTGAATCATCTGCCGATACTACTAAACGTTCAATCATATTCTGTAATTCTCTTACATTTCCTGGCCATGAATAAAACTCTAGTAAATTTAGTGCATCAGGAGTTAAATGATAGTTTTTATTATATTTTTCATTTAACTCTTGTAAAAAATGAAACGCGAGTAGTGGAACATCTTCCATTCGTTCTCTAAGCGGTGGAACTTGCAGTGGGATGACATTTAAGCGATAAAATAAATCTTCCCGGAACGTGCCCGCTTCCACCATTTTTTCAAGACGTTTATTCGTCGCGGCAATAATTTGAACATTGATTTTCGTAGGTATTGTGCTTCCAATTGGAATTACCTCTTGTTCTTGCAATACTCTGAGTAATTTTACTTGCAGATGTAAAGGCATTTCTCCAATCTCATCCAAAAATAAAATCCCTTGATCCGCCCGCTTAAAATACCCTTCTTTTCCATTTTTATCAGCACCAGTAAAAGCACCTTTCGTATAGCCGAACAGTTCACTTTCTAACAATGTCTCTGGAATCGCACCGCAATTTAATTTTAAAAATGGCTTTGAAGATCTGTTTCCAAGTTGATGAATCGCTTGTGCAATCACTTCTTTCCCAACACCTGATTCTCCAGAAATAAGAACATTTGAAGAAAAATCAGCTATTTTTTTTGCTTGAGTAATAATTTGCTCCATTTTCGGACTACAATAAATAAGTTTCTTAAGAAAGCGATCTTTATTTTTAAAGCTGTCCAACTCTTTCTTATATTGTTCGGATATCTTTTTTATCTCATGCAATTCCGTCTTTAATCGCGTTGCTTCTGTAATATCTCTTGAGGCAATAATAATACGATGAAGCTCTCCATTTTCATTAAACACAGGATTTCCAACGGCTAATATCTTTCTACCTTTTTTTGTCTCTTGTACAATCGATACCTTTTTTTGTTGTTCCAACACTAATCGTGTAACTGATGGACTAAATAACCCTTTTTTCTCTAAGTCTAACAAATTTTTTCCTAAAAGATCCTTCAAATCTCTTCCCCAAAAATCATTGATAACGGTTTCACTATAACGGATTAATTCCCCTTTATGATTAACTACTAATATTTCATCATAAATGCTAGATAAAATTGCATGTAAGTCTTTATTTAAATCCTTTATATATTCAATTTCCATAGCCATATCCTCAACCATCGGTAAATCTTGCACAATAATGACCATTCCTTCGATTCTTTGATCGAAGCTTGGTATAGGACTGTAGTCAACTAATACTCCCATCTCATTTGTTATTTGTAATTGATTTAAAATCGTTTTTCCTGTTGCAAATACATTGTTAATATGTTCCCCATTAAAAATCTGTTCTGCTGGTGCATTCATTACTTTTTCAGGAGTAGATTTAATCATCTTCAAACCAGATTCATTACAATTTACAATTTTCTTTTCACGGTCTACTACAAAAATCCCCATTGGAATAGAAGTTAAAATAATTTTCAGTAGATCCACACTTTTATTTTCTTGTTTAAATAGTTCTGCAAAAACATCTTCTCTTCTTATGTATCCCGTTAACTCTCCTCTTTCATTTTTCACTATGGCAATAGGTGCCCCAATAATTTGAAAGAGAGCTGTTAAGGAAATATTTTTGCTAAGATGACATATTGTATCTAATGAAACAGCATTTGAAAGTAACATTTTAGTCGTTAAGCGCTCACTTCTTGATAGCAGCTCCTTAACATGGACGTATGCAGATAATTGATCTTCTCTTTTTAAAAACAGAAAAGATTCTTTCATATTTTCAGCGTCTATATTCCATTCCTGTTCAGATTGATCGATCGATATGGAAACAATAGGTCTAATTTTATCATGAGCAATGGAAAACATTTTGTTACTCCTCCTTTAAACTGCTTAACTTGTATTGTATCATTAAAATCGGATTTTTTTAATTAATCTGACAATATACATTTTTTACTTACTTAAATAAAAAAAGAAGATGGATAGTTCCATCTTCCTCCCTAAAATTAATCACTACCACTAATTAAAATATCTTCTTGAATATACGCTAATACCATCCCTGGGATTACTTTATCTCCTGCTTCTACTTCTAAAGATTGTACTTCTCCGCTACATCCCATTTTAATTACTTCCAGCTTACCATTCATATTTTTAATCGCAAACAGTGGTTCCCATTCATAAATTCGAGAGTCCTTATCAATAGCAACTTTTTCAACTGTTCCATAGCATGGGCTCGTAACTATTTCATAATACAAAATAAATCATTCCCTTCCTTTATTCTATTAATATTGCTCTGCCAACATTTGTGACTGGAGAATCATATGAAAAAAGCTTTGAAAATCTTCTACATCTTCTATTTCAATTCCTAGCTTAGGTGCCCAGTATTGCTCTTCTTCGATATCTTCCTGACTTAATAAAATCATTCTTCCATTTTGAATAGATGTGACCATTGCTTTTCCAAAAAATTGCTGTGAATACGTGACTGCTATATCATAGCGATGATGATTCGACACAATACAGTAATAACCAATTGGTTGCTTTTCAATTTGTTCTAATAAAATGTCCAGTTTCATTTGATTCCTCCCTTTAACTTAAAAATGCAACCATCCTCTTAGACGCGACGCTTCTACAATTTTACGAACCCCTTCTATATAAGCAGCAATTTTCATATTTACCCCAAACCGTTTTGAAGTGTTAAATACATCAGAAAAGCTAGATGTAATTTTTTCTTTTAAACATTGGTCTACATATTGCTCTGTCCAATAATATCCTTGGTTATTTTGGCACCACTCAAAATAAGAAACAATAACACCTCCAGAGTTCGCTAAAATATCCGGAACAACTAAAACATCTTTCTCTTCTAATATTGTTATCGCCTCTTTCGTTGTCGGACCATTTGCAGCCTCAATGATAATCTTACACCCAAGTCTTTCTGCATTATGTTTCGTAATTACTCCTCCAATTGCTGCTGGAATGAGTACATCACATTCTTTTTCTAGCAACTCTTGGTTAGAGATTGTTTTACTAAAGAGGTTCGATACAACACCAAAAGAATCTCGATTCTCTAATAAATAAGGAACATCTAGACCGTCTGAGTTATAAATGCCACCTAAAGCATCAGATACTCCTACTACTTTCACACCAATATCATATAAATATTTTGCCAAATGACTTCCAACGTTTCCAAACCCTTGAATGATTACCCGCATATTTTGAATTGGAATATGTTTTAATTCACTTACTAATTGGAGCGTGTATAATACCCCTTTAGAAGTAGCTGTTTCTCGTCCTTGTGATCCTCCTAGCATTAACGGCTTTCCAGTAATAAAACCAGGAGAATCAAATTCCCTAATATGATCATACTCATCCAGCATCCAAGCCATAATCTGAGCATTTGTATACATATCAGGAGCTGGAATATCTTTAGTAGGTCCAACAATTTGGCTTACTGCTCTTACATAGCCACGGCTAAGTAACTCTAATTCTCTAAAGCTCATCTTCTGCGGATCACAAATAATTCCGCCCTTTGCTCCTCCATATGGAAGTCCTGTAACTCCGCATTTTAAGCTCATCCATCCGGCCAACGCTTTTACTTCCTCTGCTGTAACATCTGGATGAAACCTGATACCACCTTTTGTTGGCCCTGCTGCATCATTATGCTGAGCACGATATCCTTGAAATACCTTTGTTGTTCCATCATCCATTCGAACAGGAATACTTACTTCTAAAAAACGCATCGGCTTCTTAAGAAACTCGAATACTTCCTCTGGATAATGCAAAACATGGAGTGCTTCTTTTAATATGGATTGAAATTCCTCTAAAGCATTTTCCGACTCAACTTTTTCTTGAATAGATTGTGTTACATCCTCTTTTTCTGATTGAATTGCCACGATAACACCTCATTTATTTATTTTTACTAGTGTTATAAAGCAATAATCGTGCCAACTGGAAATATAATGTTTATATTATCGTTTCAACCTCAACTCTTTCTCTTATTTACAAAATGTCTCACGTTCTTTATGAATAGTTGAATGATTTATGCATTATTGCATAATTGTAGCCTCTACAAAATAAAAAACACCGGATAAATCCCGATGTTTTTTATTATTTTACATTTCCTGCACTTCTTCAAAATGCATTTGCGGAGGTGCTGAACGAAACATGTTCGTAATATATAAAAGATAACCGATTCCAATGGCAGCCCAGCTAAGTCCAAGAATAAGCGAATGAATATTGAGGTTAAACCATAACACAGCCACTGTACCTGCACCTAAAATAGGCATAACTAAGAAATTTAAAAAATCTTTTGTTGTTTTATATCTTTTTTGCTTTATAACATAGTAGGCAATTACAGATAAATTAACAAATGTAAATGCAATAAGCGCTCCGAAGTTAATAAGAGATGCTGCTGTTTCTAAATCAATAAACATAGCAGAGAGCGCAATAATTCCCACAAAAATAATGTTATATACTGGCGTTCGCAAGCGAGGATGAATGTATCCAAATATCTTCTGCGGAATTACATTATCTCGCCCCATTACGTATAATAATCGCGATACACTTGTATGAGAAGCTAAGCCTGATGCTATTGTTCCCATAAATGTTCCTACTAAAAAGAAAGTTTGAAATAATTTTCCTCCGACGTATAATGCAATTTCTGGAGCTGCTGATTCTTGATCTTTAAATACGGATGCATCTGGAAAAAAGGATTGTGTAAAGTACGTAGTGACAATGAATAAAATTCCGCCAATTAAAGCAGTAAGAAAAATAGCTCGAGGAATCGTCTTCTTTGCGTTTGGTGTTTCTTCTGAAAATGTAGTTACTGCATCAAAACCTAAAAATGAAAAACAAAGAATTGTTGCCCCTGCAACTAACGGTGATATTTGTATATCTGATTGAAAAAACGGCTGAATGGAAAAGACTTCTCCAGTTCCTTCTCCTGCTATCAATCCTTTTATAACGAGAACTACAAACACAACCATTACTAGCACTTGAAATGTTACTAAGAACGTGTTGAAATTGGCAGTAACATTTACACTAATAATATTGATAAATGTAATAAGTAGAACAAAACCAATGACCCATGCCCAATCTGGAACACTTGGAAAAAGTGCCGACATATAAATTCTTGTTAATAGTGCATTCACCATTGGTAAAAACAAATAATCCAATAATGCTGACCATCCAACAAGAAACCCCAGCCTTGCACTAATTGTCTTTTGTGTATAAGTGTAAGCAGATCCAGCAGTAGGAAAAACCTTTACCATTTTTCCGTAGCTTGCAGCTGTAAATAACATCCCTGCTAATGCAATAAGATAAGCTCCAGGAACATGCCCACCCGTTTTTTCAGAAACGATTCCAAATGTATCAAATCCTACCATTGGTGTCATATACCCAACGCCTAGCATAACAATTGACCAAAGTCCTAATGAACGCTTTAACCCAACTCCTTTTCCCACCTATCATTCCTCCTACTTTCTCTATCTAATTTTCATGTACAGATTGATAACTAAACAGAAAACGCTTTCAACGAACCGTATATGTTATATAATGCATTACAAAACCCCTTTCTTTATTTTTTAAATATTCATGCAATTTTTGAGCCAAAATTGTCTTTGTTAAAAAATTTACTAAACAGCCATATTTTTTTATGCTCCAATGAAATTACAGGTGGGATTATTTTTCTAATTGCTTCGTTAATTTTCTATTCATTTTGACATAACTTATTCAATCTCTCATACCAATAAATACAAATGAAGTGAAACTTTAATCAGTCGGCGAATAAAAACTTATCATGAGATAATAACATTATGTAAACTATTCATAACAAAAAAGCTGCCTTTATATGAAAGACAGCTTTTTCAATCTTATCTATTAAAAATCGAATACGAAATCATCGTCTGATAACTTTTCAACATTTGTTGCTTTTACATAACCATTCCCTTTTACAGAGAAGAAATCATGGTTTTTCGTATCTGTACGTAAACCGTTTAATACGATTGGGTTAATTTCTTCTTCCTCAAAGCGTGGTTCTAATCCTAAGTTCATAAGCCCTTTATTCGCATTGTAACGAACAAAGCGATTTACATCTTCAACAAGACCAATGGATGTATAAATTTCTTCTGTATATGCCATTTCAATTTCATACAGTTCCATCAATAACTCTTGTGTTTCTTTTTGCACCTCTTGTTGTTCTTCTGCAGAAAATTCCGCAAAGATTTGCTGTGCTAAAATACCAACGAATACGCCGTGAATTGACTCGTCACGAATTATTAAGTTAATAATTTCACCACTCGCTGTTAATTTTCCTTGTCCTGCTAAGTAAAGCGGATAGAAAAATCCGCTATAGAACAAGTAACTTTCTAAAAATACACTTGCTACCATAGCCATGTATAATTCTTTTTTCGTTACTTGTGGCTTCAATAAACGACGATAGTAACCTGTAATAATACCTGCTTTTTTCTCAAGCAATGGATGGCTATCTACCCATTCAAAGATCTCATCAATTTCTTCTTCCGTTGCGAGTGTCGTAAAGATATGACTGTAACTCTTCGCATGTACTTCTTCCATAGCACCCATGAAAGCTAATACACTTTTTGCTTGCAAATTCTCAAGATGAACAAGTACAAGTGGCATCCCTTCGCCGCCTTGCTTTGTATCTAAAAGTGTTAAACCACCTAATACACGCTTATACACAATTTGCTCTTCTTTTGATAATTGCACCCAAGTATTTTTGTCAGAAGATACCGCAATTTCTTCTTCTGTCCAAAACTGAGCGATGTTTTGCTTCCAAAACATTAAACTAAAATCGTCTTCTTTTTTGTTCCAGTTTACCGCGCGCATTGAATCGCCCCTTCTCTATCAATAAGCTTTTCTAACATGCGGTAAAGCTTTCAGTTTGTAATGAAAACTTAACCGCATGTTAGACGTCTTAAATTTTATAACTAAGCATGAGCAGGGTCAGAAAAACCCTGCTCATGATGTCTTACTCTTTATTTTGTATATCAATCAATTATAGTTTGCATCAAACTGTACAAGCAACGCACTCTTCCACGCTTAACTTACGTGTTCTTGTATAATACAAACTCTTTAGACCTTTTTTATGTGCATAGATGTAATAACGTGCTAATTCACGCGTAGAAATATCGCTATTTACATAAAGAATTGTACTAATTCCTTGGTCAATATGCTCTTGAATTTCTGCGATTAAATCAATTAGTTTAAACTGATTCATATCGTAAGAAGATTTATAATACCAGAACGTATCTTTTGATAAATACGGCATTGGGTAATATGTTGTCGCATTTGCATACGTTCTTGACTCAATTTGACTTACGATCGGCATTACGCTTGAAGTTGCATTTTGCACGTAACTGATCGATTGTGTCGGAGCGATAGCCAATCTATATGAGTTGTATAAACCGTGCTTCTGTACTTCCTCTTTTAGACTTGTCCAATCTTCTTTTGTTGGAATATAGATTCCTTCAAATAACTGCTGTACTTTATCAGTTACAGGACTATAGTCTGTTGTTTCATACTTTTCAAAGTATGAGCCATTTGCATAATCCGACTTATCGAAGTCTTTAAATGTTTCGCCCTTTTCTTTCGCAATACCCATACTCTTTTCAATGGAGTAGTAATTTAACATCATAAAGAATGTACGAACAAATTCTTTCGCTTCTGCACTTTCATAAGCAATTTTATTTTTCGCTAAATATCCATGTAAGTTCATAGCACCAAGTCCAACTGAATGAAGCTCATCATTTGCTTTTTTCACAGTCGGCGCGTTTGGAATAACAGTCATATCAGAAACAGCTGTTAATGCTTCCATTCCTGCATGAACTGCTTCACGAATTTCTTTATTCTCCATTACGTTTACAATGTTTAATGATCCTAAGTTACAGTTAATATCACGGCGGATAATGTCATCTGTACCATAGTCATTAATTTCAGATGTTTCTTGTAACTGGAAGATTTCCGTACAAAGGTTTGACATCTTCACAGTTCCAACATCCTTTAACGGATGTTGTTTGTTCGCATTTGATTTAAACATTAAGTATGGATAACCAGACTCAAGCTGAATCATAGCAATTTTAATGAGCATATCACGTGCACTAATATCAAGTGGCTTCTTCTTCACATTCGGATTACTCATCAGTTCATCATACATTTCATCAATATCTATATCATCTAAATGTTTTCCGTACTCTTTATATACTGTATAAGGTGCGAAAACATGGAATGGTTCGTTTTTCTCTGCAAGCTCAAAGAACTTACTCGGAACGATAATACCGATTGATAGGGACTGAATACGGCTCTTCTCGTCGGCATTTATTTTTTTTGTATCGAGGAATTCTATAATATCCCAATGGAAAATGTTTAAATATACTGCTCCGGCACCTTTTCTTTGCATATTGTTACTCCATATCTTTAAAACGTATGGGGGATAGTCATTTCTGCTATCCTCTCTATATCGCTATAGAGTTCAGACCATATCTTCTTCTCACCAAATTCTTTGTTTAACCACTCATCGTATTTTTGATGTACATGAATATGACATAAATCACAAAGTGGCAATAAATTCATCATAAGGTTTGCTTGATCAAAGCTTTCAAAAAACGGAATGGAATAATGTGATGTAATCTTAGTGTATTTATATCATATTTTTCTAAACACCTTTGACAACGAAAATCATAAAACTCAAACATATACTCTCGCATCCTGGACCAGTTTTTCCCATACTTGTTCGTTGTGCCGTAATTCAGCTCCACAAAAAATTTATTATTACAACTTTTTGAACAAAAAACTTTTGAATCTCTAACAGTATATGCTGGCCTAGAAAAAGGGTTTTCACAGTAAGAACATATTAAATTTACAAGCTGACTTCTATTCAATGTCCACCTACACTCATGCAAACATGTTTTTGTTACACTTTTATCAGAATAAAATTCACTCGCACATATAACACAAACTAATTTATATCTTTTAGTTTGACATTTCTTACTACAAAACTTTTGATTTATCCTTTTTCCTACAAATGATTTTCCACATCCAAAACATATTAAATTATAGTTTGTATTAATAAGTGCAAGCTTCTTCCGACACTCTAATATTCCACACGTTTTGGATCGTTCCATCTCTCTTTTATTATTCTGATTAACCTCATATTTACTTTTACAAATAGGACATATTTTTGTTATAAAGCTCTTTTTTCTCCCCATAACTGGATACACCCTTTGAATTTGGTTGGTTTGAGAAGCCAGGTTCGAGCTATATAGTCACCTACATAGCCACTTGGTCGTTGAACCTTCTCCCTATCTAATAGACTTAGGAGCTCGGCTGCTGATTTCCTGCAATCTTGGATTTTTAGGGGGCGCTACGTAATTTCTTCGTAGTATCCTACCTAGATATACTCAGGCGTTCCAGCAATTGACCCGGTTTTATAGTTGAGCCATAAGTTAACCCAACTGATTCGCATATGAAAACGAATCTTCAAGCAATTTCATAACTGGTACAACACCGCTTGCTGCGTTATCAATACCTTTAATTTGCTCACCGCGTGCGCGTAGCTTAGAAAGGTTTAAAGCGACTCCGCCACCAATTTTTGATAGCTGCATCGCCGTATTAATATTAAATCCAATCGAATTTAAGCTATCATCCATCTCTAACAAGAAACAAGACACCATTTCTCCTCTTCTGCTTCTTCCTGCATTCAAAAAGGTTGGTGTCGCTGGTTGGTAGTTTTGTTTTACAATCATGCTTGCAAATTGTTTTGCTTTATTAACATCACCGCGTCCTAAGTATAATGACACAATTGATACACGATCTTCGTAGCTTTCTAAGTATTGTTTTTGATTATTTGTTTTTAATGCATAATCCTTATAAAACTTAGATGCCGCCATATAAGATTGGAACTCGAAGTTTTCACCGTATGCAACGTTGTATACTTCCTCTACTTCCTCCAACTTATACTCGTCCAGAACGTTGTAATAGTAATCGTGCTTATTCATATACTCGATTCGCTCTGCCACGCTATCAAAATGAACGGTATTCGCTCTCGCTTCTTCCATAAAGACTTCTAATGCTTCTTTATCTTTATGAAGCTGGTAGAAACCGTCTTGCATTTGCGTGATTTCATTATTCAGTTCAATGTGTCGCAATCTCCCGCACCCTTTCTTTAAAATATTCTACATCTTTATTTGTTCCAGATAACTCAAATTTTGATACAATAGGTACTTCGTATCTGGATGAGATTTTATCTGCACTTGCTCCGAACATATCTCCCCAGTTGCGATTGCCACTTGCAGATACGCCTTTTAAATTTGCATTATTGCGTTCTAAAAATTCTAAAACACGTTCCGGCACATTTCCAAAACCTGTTGTATACGTAATAAGAACAAAATCTTCGTCTAATACTAGATCGTCATTAATTTGAACGGCCGGCATATTTAATTTGTGGATGAAACGCTTCACGTTTCCTGTCATAGAATCATATGCAACTAACATTTCCGACCCTCCCCTTCTTTCTTTAATATCTAGATGTCGTTTCATGATTTCCCTATATATTGTATTACGTTTCAAAACAAGACACAAGATATATGTATAAATTCTTTCTTTTTTTAACTTTTACTTTTCGACATGACAAGTCCTTTTTTTCAATACAAAGACTATGAAACAACATTCTAAAACTCATGTCAATAAAGTGCTTTTCGAAAAAGTTGTCAACGAATTTAATCATATTTACAAAAATGTTATCAATATGTTTTGTCAAAAAACAGTAAATGCTGGAGAAATATATTTCTCCAGCATCACATAAAAAAGAACAGAATTTACGAGATAATCTGTTCGAAACCGGTTACACATTATTCAAATCACACAAGTAAGGATTTCTCTCTCTTGTGGATTAAACATTTATTAAATCGAGTACATATACTTTCTTTTTTGTTACACAATAAAACATATCATTGTAATGAAAAGGACAATTATTATGGCACACCAATTTATTCGTTAGTGTGATGAGAATTTTAAAAAGACTGTACACAAAGCATCGCTCATTCGCAATGTTCAATACGTAAAATATCCTTTATAAATAAATGATGAAAATTTTCGTCTTTATCTTGCATTGTAAATACTGGCGCTTCTTCATCAAAATATACAACCATTCCCTCTACATATTGATTCATATGCTGAAATTTCACAGTTGCTCGAATGTGAATTTCTTGCTCATATGCTACTTTCAATTTTTCTATAACTTCTTCTGTACGTTTCTCAGGAAACATAACCATTCCTACGAATCGTTTTCCTGTACCATCTTTCCACATGTAGTCCCAGTGCGGTAAAATACCTTGTTTAAATTCTCCCATAATTCTCCTCTCCCTTTTCCTTCTATTAAGAACGCGGTGTTTCTATATATGTATAAATAATTTTCCCGCCGTGCTGTGCATTCCCACTGAAATGTTTAAAATCTTCTCGATTTACTACAACCTCACGAAACGTATAAAATACATCCTTAGTTACAATATACTCTTCTATCTCTCCATTTTTCAGTTGATCTAAAATTGTATTTGCTAATTGTTTATCCATGTATTTCACCTCTCTGCAATATTTTATCCTATCTTTCACAAGTCGACAATGTTAAATTTCTTACATTCACAGCAAGTATCATATACTACCATAACGGTTCATCTATACTGAATCAATTCGATATTCAAGCTTATCCTATAAAATTCAAGAAATTGATGAATAACTGGTTGAAACTTTATTTTATGTTACAATAAGAATGACAACTAGGAGGGATAATATGATTCGGAAAGCAAAAAAGACAGATGCGAAGGCAATATCTCCTTTATTGTATAACGCTCTGCATGAAATTGCTGAAAAAATCACAGGTGGGAGAACAGGAACAGAAGTCTTGACAGGGCTTGAAACTTGGTTTTCAAAAAAAGAAAATCGACTTAGCTACGAGAACTGTTTCGTTGAAGAACAAGATGGACAAGCAATTGGAATCATCGTAGCCTATCATGGCAGCCATGCAAAACAACTAGATACTCCCATTGTAAAACACTTACGAAAAATCCATCAAGATTCATCTATTACGCTAGAAAAAGAAGCTGAGCTCGATGAATATTATATTGACACATTATCCGTTTCAAACACATATGGCGGACGAGGGATCGGCTCAAAATTGATTAAAGCAGCAGAAAATGATGCCTATGAAAAAGGCTATGAGAAAATCGCATTACTTGTAAATTTAGAAAACAAGCGAGCTTTCTCTTTATATAAAAAACTTGGCTACCAAGAGGATAAAACGGTTATGCTTGTTGGAGAGCCATATGCTCATTTAGTGAAACCACTATATAAAAAAGCTTTCGTTTCTTAAAAAAAAGCACACGATTCTTTATTGTAATCGTGTGCCTTTATGTTAAATTGGTATTCAATATATTTCCATTCATTGCTTCATGAAATGTATATTCTGTACAACTCCATGGCTTCCCATGAAAAATAGGCGGACCAGACCATCCTCTAGCACGTAGCTCAGCCCCAATCATCGTATTAAAATAACTATGCCCTATGAGCGCAATTTGCCCATGTACTAACGCATATCCGACTAATGTATCAGCTGCTTGCTTCGCTCTTCCTTGTACTTCACGATAAGACTCAACACCTTTAGAATATCCAATCATCCATAATGTACGCCCAATAAATGTCCATACTTCCGGTTTGCACTTCACCCATTTCGGAACAAAGAAACTAGATGGTACTTCTGCCTCTCGAAAAAGGGAGCTTTGTATAAAAGAAAGAGAATTCGTTAATTCTGCTGCTGGCTGTACCGTACGTTTTTGATCACTCGTTACAATAAGCTTCGCAGATTCGATTACTTCAACCGTCTCAATTGGTATGTCCATACTTTTTTCCATACCGTCTAAATCGTACCGCTCCATCCATTTGTGGAACGATGATACTGTCATTGATTCTGTAACATTGTTCAAGCGACCGTGACGAATAAAAGAAATTCGCATCTTCTCCACTCTCCATTCACCGCTCATTACCTATATTATTATGCACTTTTTCTTATTATCATCATACCATGGAGAAAGAGAAAGTCATACTTCCTTACATATCCGCACCGCTCTCATGAGTGACAGAAGCATGCATACCATCTAATCCATCAAAATATGTATCTGTTTCATGGATACGAATTATTTTTAATTGCTTATATGAAAATAAGAATAAAAGGATCATTATAAAACTTCCAACAATTTTAAACAACATTTTTACCGCCCCCAGTTTATTATACCCCTATATACTGATATAAGCACTTTTTTATCAATTCCCTCTCCTAAAATAGAAAAATACTTTATACATTTCTTATGAAAAATGACTATTTTTTGAAATTTTCTCATGGAAACATTTACAAACAGGGGAATATAGTTCAAAATAAAGGGAAATAAAAAAGAACAACATTGTTCTTTTTTTGGTAAAACTGTAACAAGGAGAGTTGCTTATGAAAACCGCAGAAACTGGAGATATTATCGAATTTAAAGGTGGAATGCAAGGCCGTGTTCAAAAAGTAAATAAAAACTCCGTTATTGTCGATATAACAATCATGGAGAATTTTAGAGAACTAGATATGGAACCTCTTACAGTTGTAAATCACAAAAACTATACAGTTATCAATCAACATGCGTAATATAATAGAAAAAAAGGATCTGCATGTATCATACAGATCCTTTTTCATTAACGATTATCGATTGTTTCAGGATATAAATCGTGATTCATCATGCGATATTCTGCCATTTTTTCATATTTTGTACCAGGACGACCATAGTTACAATATGGATCAATCGAGATACCACCACGTGGTGTGAATTTCCCCCACACTTCAATATAACGTGGATCCATTAATTTGATTAAATCATTCATAATGACATTCATACAATCTTCATGAAAATCTCCATGGTTACGGAAACTAAATAAATACAATTTTAATGATTTACTCTCCACCATTTTTTGCTCTGGAATATAACTAATATAGATCGTTGCAAAATCTGGTTGTCCTGTTTTTGGACATAAGCTTGTAAATTCAGGACAGTTGAACTTTACAAAATAATCACGGTTTGGATGATTATTATCAAATGTCTCTAAAATTTTTGGGCTATATTCAAATAAATATTTTGTATTTTGGTTTCCAAGTAACGTTACATCTTTTAAATCTTCATCTAATCTTCCTGCCATTTTTCATACATCCCTTCAATTCGATTCCTTATACGCCTCGTTTATTTCCCCACACTAACGCGTGAAGCTGAGGTAATACTTTTGCGTCATTCATTTCTTTGCAATGAACAGCTTTTTCAATGAGCCATTCATATTTTTGTAGTAAATTCCTAATAAGAATTGCATCATCCACTGTTTTCGTATCATCATTTCCAACTTGTAAGAAAAACGGTACATGCAGATAACGCTCATGCACTTTTATCGCATATTCAAAATCGTGATCATCAAATACAACGACTTTTAAGCTAAAATCTTTTCCTGCTAATCTTTCAATAACAGAATCCAGCATAATAAAATCAGTTTTCATCTGTGAGCTTGGGGGCTTTGGCGAAATTGTTATTTCGTCAATATGAAGCAACCATTCCTGCCATTTACTTCCTTGCGTCTCAATGGCGGTGCGAATTTGTTTTTCTTGTAATAAAGACAGAAAATCGTCTATATTTTTCAACAACACTGGATTCCCACCTGAAATCGTTACATGTGAAAAATTTTCTCCACCAATTTCTACAAGCTCACTCCATATCTCTTCGGGAGTCATTTTCCGAATTTGTTCTTTCGCTGATCCATCCCATGTAAAGGACGAATCGCACCACGCGCAACTATAGTCACAACCTGCTGTACGAATGAACATCGTCTTTTGTCCAACAACCATTCCTTCACCTTGAATGGTCGGCCCAAAAATTTCCAGAACAGGAATTTTACTCACCGATCATCCACTCCCGTCTTACTTCCGCATAACTTGTTGGTGTTTCAAATAGACGAACAAATTCAACCCGTGCTCCTTTATATTCATTTGCACGGTCTTCTTTTGTAAGTGCCTCTGCCATCTTCTCATATATCCAAACGACCATATTTTCAGCTGTCGTATTCATCGCTGGTAATGTTTCATTTAAATAACGATGATCCAAATAAATTTCTATTTCATTTTTCCAAATTTCTTTTATATCTCCAAAGTCAATAGCAAGTCCAATCTCATTTACATATCCACTAATTCCAAAAACAACTTTGTATGTGTGACCATGTAAATTTTTACATTTCCCCTCATAACAGTGCAAATGATGCGCTGCATCAAATGTAAATTCCTTACTTACCATCACTCGTTTATTATGATATTTCAGTTGTTCACGTTGAATGTCCTTGTCCACTTTTTGTAAATTTTCTACAATGCGAAATCCAAAAAAATTCTGTTCCATTATGCGTTCGCTCCTTCGCGTTCTTGTAAATACGTATCTAAACCTGCTTTACGAAGTTTACAAGCTGGACATTCACCGCAGCCATCACCGATTATTCCGTTATAACATGTTAATGTTTTTTCTCTAACAAACTCAAATGCGCCAAGTTCGTCTGACAATTTCCATGTTTCTGCTTTATCAATCCACATAAGTGGTGTATGAATAACAAATGGATAATCCATAGATAAATTTAAAGTAACGTTTAACGATTTCACAAATACATCACGACAATCAGGGTAACCGCTAAAATCTGTTTCACATACGCCCGTTACAATATGACGTGCTCCAACTTGTTTTGCTAGCACAGCTGCAAATGATAAGAATAGTAAATTTCGTCCATCTACAAATGTTGATGGCAATTCACCTTCTTCATGTGTAATCTCCATATCCGTCCTCGTTAACGCATTTGGAGCAAGTTGATTTAATAGGCTCATGTCAAGTACTGTATGTTTAATTCCTAACTCTTTCGCAATATCAGCTGCACAGTCAATTTCTAACTTATGACGTTGATTATAATTAAATGTCACAGCTTCGACTTCTGCGAACTGCTGCATTGCCCAAAATAAACATGTTGTACTATCCTGGCCACCACTAAAAACGACAACTGCTTTTTCTTTTTTCATCTCACTCATTCTCCTTCTCTACTACGAATAAGAAGAAAGAACGTTCTTGAACTGTCACAATAAAAAAACAAAACAATACCTAAGGATATTGTTGTTTCCATAGTTTTTTATAGAGGGAGTTCGCGAACCTCTCCCATGTTATACATGGAATTTCTTCTTTCATTAACAACACATATTGTAACATACTGCACATATCCAGAAAAACATCTGATTTTTCTGTCTTTTTTTCAGGTTTAAGATTCATTTTCTTGTATTTTAATAGTATGATTATACTTATATAAATCCATTTTGATTTTCCAACATATAAGTCGCTGCTATAAAGAACAAAAGGTGACCGCTACTTATTTTCTCTCTTTGTTTTCACTTTGCATGGGGCAGAAAGAGGAGCTGACTGCTTCTATGCATGGCCGGATGCTCTCTCACCTAAAAAGAAAGGTTTTATGTCGGTTTTTCAATTTGTACTTATATAACACCATACATATGAGAATAGGGAGGAGATAAACCTGAAACTCTTTATTATTTATCTCTTTTTAAACATATTATCCATCCTCGTTATGATGCTAATATATCACTCATTTTGGAATCAAAAAGGGAAACATTCACCTAAGTTAAATTCAACCGTATTTATATTATTTTGCAGTGCTGCAACAATTCTTTGTATTTCTTTTGCAGCAAGGATGGATAATGGATTTCAATTTGATATGCGTCATATTGTATTAATTGTTGGTACGTTAACAGGAGGTCCTATTGCGGGTGGATCGATTTTAGCTGTATTAAACATATACCGTTTTTTGTTAGGAGGCATAGGAGTTTTTCCATCTATTATAGCTTCCATTTGCTTATATATTATTCTCCTTGCCACATACAGACTCTTTCAAAGAGGGAGCAATCATATAAAAGTAGTACTTGCTATTTTATATAGTTTTGTATACGTATTTAGCTGGATTCCTTTTTTCCTTGCTGAAGTTTCTAGCACTGAATATTACCTCCCTCATATTATTGTGTATGAATTATGTACCATCATTGGTACCATTCTTATTCTTTATTTACTAAACGTACTACAATTACAAATACGCCTACAAGAAGAACTAATTAACGCTGAAAAATTTCACCTAATCGGAGAAATGGCTGCCTCTATCTCTCATGAAGTTCGCAATCCTTTAACTTCAACGAAAGGTTTTTTACAACTCCTACAATCCGAAGAATGCTCTGAAGAAGATCGAAAATTATATACAGAAATTGCTATACGTGGTATTGAACAAGCAAATCACGTACTCACAGATTATCTAACATTTGCAAAACCAAGTATAGAAAAAGAACAAGTATTACAAATCGAAGATGAATTACTTCATGCTGTATCTCTCATTACTCCACTAGCTAATTTGACAAATGTTCGTATAACTTACACAAAGCAAAGCAACATCTTTTGTATTTCTGGAGAAAAACAAAAATTTAACCAATGCTTATTAAACATTTTAAAAAATTGTATTGAAGCCATGCCAAAAGGGGGAGATCTTATTCTCACATTAATACCGAGTCATACACAGATACAGTTGGCTATAAAAGATACTGGTATTGGCATGGATCTAGAACAACTGAAACGTCTTGGTTCTCCCTTCTATTCAACGAAAGAAAAAGGCACTGGACTTGGGATGATGGTCGTATTCAGCATCGTAAAAGCAATGGGTGGAAAAATCGATATTTCAAGTGAAAAAGACATTGGTACAACCTTTCTATTAACTTTCCCACTCATACAAAAAACGTGATGAAATCATCACGTTTTTTCCGTTTCATCAACAAGTTCCGCAAAAGTCTTTACTTTCCCATGCGGTTTTTGATTTTCTTTTCGTGCCTTCCAACTACGCTCTTGCTCTTTCTTTTTGTGTGACATGCTTTCAACTCCTTCTATGTTCTCTTTATGTATTATTCCAAAATAAAAGATAAAAATATGCATCAATCCAGTTTCTTCATCCTCCACTAATAATTAGTCCTCATTAATTAGGATTTTATAAGTGGTTTATCCCCTACCCATCTTCTTTTTCTGCATCTTAAGGAGTGGATATTACTACCCTCGAAAAGCAGGGATAAATAAGAAGAAGCGAGATAATTACTACCTCGCTTCTTCTTATTTATTCAATATAGTTCCCATGTAAATGGGAATTTTTCTTTACCTTTGCAAAATCGCATATTTTGCTTCTTTTAACTGTGTAAGATGGCGTTGTTCATGTAAATCAAGGAATTGAATCCATTGATATAGATTAAGCTCCTGAAACACAGGATGTTTTAACGAATTTTCGAACAATTCTTTTTCGTCTATAATACTATGCAGCGTATGCAATAATTCTGCGCGTGAATGTTCGAGTAATTGAATTCCTTGTTGTTTTTTCATTAATGTTTCTGTTGGTTGCATTTGTTGAGGTGCTTCTCGTTTATATGTTCGATCAAGAGTAAGTTGGAGATCTTTGAGTGGAACTACTTTTTTGTCTTTTTTCTGTAAAGCATACACAAGGGATGAAGTGACAGATTGTTCAATTAGGTGTAGATGATGCATAATTTGAATGATACTCCATTTATCACGGCGCGGTTTTACATTCACTTCCGTATCATTTAACATCTCAATTTCTGATAATAGTGTATTTCTTGTAGATTGTAACGATTGCAGCAAAGTTTCCAAACTAATATTCATATTAGATTGAAGCATAATTCTCCCCCCTCTTTTTTGGTAAAAAAAGGTGTTTCCAACTTAGAAACACCTTTAGATAAATCTGAATTTTCTTATATTATCTCATTGTTTTATAAATGTGTCGATTACAAAATGTGAAAAAAACAAGGTTGATTTTTACAATTTTGTGTCATCCACTGCATGTAACCACGTTTGAATCTCAGTGATTACGCCTTGCACACACCCATCTGTAAATGGAGATGTCAAATTCGCAATTTCTACTAATTGTAAGAAGGATTGACTTCCACCCTTTTGACAAAGGTTCACATAATCTTCCCACGCTTCTTGTCTATTGTCTCTTGCTCGCTTCCAAAATTGCAGTGCGCAAATTTGAGCCAATGTATAATCAATATAGTAGAAAGGTGAGCTATAAATATGCCCTTGACGCTGCCAGAAACCACCACGTTCTAAATAATCATTGTCTTCATAGTCTCGATGTGGTAAGTACTTTCTTTCAATATTACGCCATGCCGCTTTGCGATCCTCTGGAGATGCTTCCGGATTTTCATATACATAATGTTGATATTCATCAACAGATACACCGTATGGTAAAAATAGAAGTGCTGAACTTAAATGAGAGAAATAATATTTATCCGTATCTTCCTCAAAGAATAATTTCATCCATGGCCACGTGAAAAATTCCATACTCATAGAATGAATTTCACACGCTTCGTACGTTGGCCAATTGTACTCTGGAATTTCAAACTTCCGGCTCTCATATACTTGAAACGCATGACCTGCCTCGTGTGTTAACACATCAATATCACCTGATGTTCCATTAAAGTTCGAGAAAATAAACGGAGCTTTATAATTTTCAATGTATGTACAATAACCGCCACCAGCTTTTCCTTTTTTCGCAACTAAATCTAATAATTCATTATCTAACATAAAGTTGAAGAACTCATCTGTTTCTTTTGATAATTCTTTATACATTGTCTTCCCATGATTAATAATCCACTCTGCATCTCCCTTTGGAGTTGGATTACCTGTTGCATATTCAAAATTCTCATCATAGTAAGCAAGCTTTTCTACACCAATGCGTGCTTGCTGCCTTTTTCGTAATTCTGTCGCAACTGGAACGATGTAATCTAGTACTTGTTTACGATAATTTGCAACCATTTCCGCATTATAATCTGTGCGATACATTCTTGCATATCCAAGTTCAACAAAGTTTTTAAAACCAAGTGTTTTCGCAATCTTCGTTCTTACTTTTACAAGTTCATCATAAATACTGTCTAACTCTTCTTCATGCTCTTCTAAAAAACCATAATAAGCTTCACTTGCTCTTTTACGCATATCTCTATCCGTATGTTGCATAAAAGGTCCAAGTTGTGATAATGTTCTCTCTTCTCCTTCAAAATCAATTTTTGCAGCCGCTAAAAGTTGTGTATATTGCGAAGATAATTTATTTTCTAATTGTAAATCTTTCACAACCTCATCTGAATATGTTTTTGAATTACATTCTGCTAAAGCAAATAATTGTTTCCCATAATAAGCCTCCAGTTCATCACGAAACGGAGAATTCATCAATGCTTTATAATATTTCGTTACATAGCCTTGTACAATCGGAGAATACTCATCAAAAAAATCTTGTTCTTCCTTATAAAAGGGATCCGTTGTATCAACAGAATGGCGGATATAACAAATATTTCCCATTGTACCAAAATCATTGCGAATCTCATTAATTACACCAATTACTTGCTTTTGCTCTTCTATCGTCTTTACATTCTCAAACTGTTCTAAAGCTACAGTGAATTTTTCTTGCAACTCTTCCGTATTTGGGCGTGTATATTCATAGTTCTTAAATGACATGAATATGCCTCCTCTCAATTATATGTACCCTTACTATAATTCCATTTCCTTTTCTGAATCTCCTTTTATTCTTCAACAGAATCCATTAGAAACTGTAACATTCCATCCATACTTCTTGTAGAACGGTGAATGAAATTACTACCTATATAAAATGAAACTTCCATTCGTGAGTTTTTTCTTTATCCCTCAAACCCTCACCTATCTTTCCCGCTTCTCTCTGAATCTTGAGGAAGAGGTTTTTCTACCCGTAAATAGCGGGATAATCAAAAAAGCCTTTGACCATTTTACATCGAAAGCTTTTTTAACATGTTATATAAAACCATTTTGATTTTTCGACATATAAATCGCTACTATGAATAACAAAAGATGACCTGCGCTCTTTTCCTCTCTTTGTTTCCACTTGGCATGGAGCAGGTAAAGGATCTGTCCGCTTCTACGCATGGCCGGTCGGTCGCTCTCTCTCATCAAAAAAAGAAAGGTTTTCTGCCGTTTTTTCAATTTGTACTTATATAAATTGAAATTCCCATCACTACTCGGGACTTTGCGAGATAACCCTTTGTTAACTTCCAACACATAAAGTCATGGCTATGAACAACAAAAGGAAATTACTACTCATTTTCTCCTTTTGTTTTCACTTGGCATGGGGCTGAAAAAGGATTTGGCCGCTTCTACACATGGCCGGTCGCTCTCTCCCATCAAAAAAGAAAGGTTTTCTATCACTTTTCATATTTCCCAACTTTTTTAAGCAAAGATAACAGCTCATTTTTCTCATCTTTTGTTAACATTCCAAAGGAATCCTGTATAACTTTTTCATGCTTTGGAAAAATAGAAGCGATGAAGGTCTCTCCTTCTCCTGTTAACTGTGCATATATAACACGGCGATCATTCGGGCATGGAATTCGTTTCACAAGCCCCTTTTTTTCTAACTTATCAACAACATACGTAATACTTCCACTTGCAATTAAAATACGCTCTCCAATTTGTTGAAGCGGCTGACTACCTTTATGATATATCAATTCTAATACAGCAAACTCAGTTGGATTTAGTCCGTTACTTTGTATTGATTTATTTGTAGCATCCATAACAAAGCGGTGCACACGCGATAATGCAATAAACAATTTTAAAGATTGAGAAATCTCTTCCCTCTCATCACTCAACTTCATACGATTTCAACCCTTCACTTAAATTCACAAAAATTCGAGACAATCTACCAAATAAAAAGTTTTTCCATAAAGCAAAATAGCTATCAATGGTTCATCTTTGTCTCCGAATGATCGCTCAATCATTTCTCATTTTTACTCTTTCCCACATGCTAAGTACTAACTTTCACACATGAAATAAAAACATGACAATTTTAACACAGTTTATATATAATGATAATAAAAAAAGGAGTAGCAATCTTGAATGGAAAATTACGAAGCATAACTTTTTATATACTGCTTGTTATATTACCGACACTGGGAATCGGTGCAACTTTCTATTCTTATCACACCTACCAAATGCAACAGGAAAACAAACAAGCTGCTCATACTGTTTTATTTTTATATAGGGACTACTTAGATCACCGTATTGGCGAAGCAATTTCCGCCTTAGAGATGCTTGCTATGGTCGTAAATACAGAAACAGAAAATACAAACGGAATTCAGCAAATATTACACGATACCGATGAAAAAGACGAGCGTTTTTCTGGATTATATTATACAAATAAAAACGGCCTAATTACTGTAGCATCAAAAGGTTTAACAACAACAATTCAGGTTGCAGATCGGTATTATATAGCAGAAGCTTTTAAATCAAAAAAAACAACTGTATCATCTGTCATTACAGATCGGGTTCTTGGACACCAAGCTATTATGATTGCCACACCCATTTTTACAAAACACAAACAAATTTCTGGTTTATTGTTGGCTAGTTTACGCTTTGATTATATATTGTCTGCTTTAAATGCTATTAAACCACAATATCATTTTGAAGTAACCGATGAGCATGATGTAGTCTTTTTAACAGATGATAATAACGAACCAACTGGGCAACATACAAACAAAATTTCTACTCCACTACAAAAATTAAAATGGAAAGTTGCTGTTTCTCCATTACCTATTCATAAAACAACTTTATACAAAACCGTTGCGGTAGAATGTCTGGTTACTTTATTTTTAATGACAATTTTATTTTTACTCGTTCAATATATTTTGCTGAAACGACAAACAAGATTGGAGAGACAACAAAATGAAATACAAAAAATTGAATTAGTTGGTACTTTTGCAGCTAGTACAGCTCATGAAATCCGTAATCCACTTACTGGAATTAAAGGTCTTGTAACACTCTTAAAGGAAAAACATATACAAGAACAAGACCAATTTTATTTTTCTGTTATCGAACAAGAAATAAAACGTATCAATGAAATTGTTAGCGAATTTCTTATTCTTGGTAAACCAACAGCGATTATCGAAAAAAAGTATGATGTAAGGGATATTATCAAAGAGGTCTCATTAATTATTCGATCCGAAGCAAATTTGCATAATATTATATTCACCTTGCAGTTACCAGACCATCCTGTTCATATCCGTTGTTCAAAAGATCATATGAAACAAGTGGTTTTAAATATTACAAAAAATGCAATTGAAGCTATGTCACCTGGTGATGTATTAACAATTCAGGTAACCAGTAATAAAGAGCACGCACAATTACACATTATTGACACAGGAAAAGGTATTCCAAAGCATATTCAAAAACACCTCTTTCATCCGTTCTTTACCAGTAAAGATACCGGAACAGGTCTTGGTCTTGTCATATGCAAACGAATTATAGAAATGTATGATGGACAAATTGTGATTGATAGCACAAAAAATAAAGGAACCACAGTTCATATAAAGCTTCCATTAGATTCAGCATAATTATCCTTCTCTGCGGAGGGTAATTATGTTTATTTCATAAAAGCAGTCACAAACATTTTCCAAAAAGCACTTGATTTTCCTTCATATTCTATTTGAAAAAAGGGTACCTTCATAAATGCGAACCATCTTGGTGTTTTTTGTTCTTTATATCGTTGATACTGTACAATAAGCTTGTCCAATTCTTGACTCACTTGAATTGTTTCAGTACTGTTTAATCCGTTTGTTAAACCTAAATGAATCATTTCTTCACGCTTCATATGAATATCACGCGAAAGTTTTTCCATTGTGTACTCCCGTTTTGCTGTAAACATCCATATCCCCCTCATTATTCTTCCATACTCTCTACTTCATTTTCACTCCATACATTCAGACTACAAATGTATATTGTAACCGAATTAGAATACTCAGAAATTCTAACATTTTCTCCCTGTAATTTACAAATCTTTATCCTCACTTTGAGAATTATTACAAATTATTCTATCTTTGTAAATACATTCGCAATAATAGACATTTTTTTCATGGTATTTTTTCCAAACGACAAATAAACTCTACTTTTACATTTTTGATTTCCAGTACTTCGACATTTTTCTCGTTTAATTTATGTAAAAAACGCAAATCATAATTATAGATTTGCGTTTCCATCTTCACAAATACAGTACCTTATTTTATTAAAAAAGATAAATTTTCTATAAAGGTAAACCTTAATCAGTGCGAACTTTCTTCATCCCCACTGATTATTAGCACTTACCAATCAGGATTTTAGTGCAGTTCATGCAAATTACATATCTAATTTGTTTCACTAACTAGAAATTTGATAAAGCTTTATTTATAACAAATCACCCACTCAGAAAGGAATTTTTTATATGCGTAAACATATCATTATTTTTTTCATTTTATTATCTACTGTCATTTTTCCTTTTCAAACGTATGCCCATACAAATAAAGTTGCCATTGTAATCGACGACTTTGGAAATAATATGAAGGGAACTGAAAGGATGTTATCACTTCCCATTCCACTTACTGTAGCTGTTATGCCCTTTCTTCCATCTACAAAACAAGATGCAGTAGCTGCACATCAAAAAGGGCATGAAGTTATTATTCATATGCCAATGGAGCCTATTAAAGGAAAAAAAGAATGGCTTGGTCCTAAAGCCATTACAACTGATTTAAGTGATCATGAAATTGAAAGTCGGGTCGAACAAGCGATTCAAGAAGTACCACATGCAATTGGGATGAATAATCATATGGGTTCTAAAGTAACAGCTGATGAAAGAATTATGCGAATCATACTATCAGTATGTAAAAAACATGGCCTATTTTATTTAGATAGTAAAACAAATCCCAATAGCGTAGTACCAAAAATCGGAAAGGAATTAGGAGTTCCTATTGTAGAAAATCAATTATTCTTTGATGATGTTTATACATCATCTCATATTACAAAGCAAGCACAGTTACTTCTACAAAAAATTAAAGAAAAGCCTGTCGTAGTAGCAATTGGTCATGTCGGCCCTCCTGGGGAAATTACTTCTCGTGTTATTGAGTCCACCATTCCTAAAGTACGTGAACATGCAGACTTTATTTTCTTATCCGACCTTGTCCTCTCACCACCACCTGTCTCCAAACAAAAATAGAGAGCAGCTATATGCTGCTCTCTATTTTTCATACTACTACCTTATATATAATCTACATGACTCACGCGAAATCCTTTTTTCTCTATTTTTGCAATTAATGATTCTAATGCTTTTTCACTTAAGTCATCTGTAATGTTCACAATAACACGACGAATATATTGATCACCATTGTCCAATGTAAATAATCCACCAATATGATAAGACCTGAGCAACGTTCCTAACTCCTTAATTGTCCCCTTACAATCTTGCGTTGCGATTGTTATTATATAACCACCCGTTTGCATCCCAAATGAATCTTCAATGACATCAAATATATTAGAATGTGTTAAAATGCCAACAAATTCATTGTACTCATTCAATACAGCTAAAAATGGAAGACGCCTAATTACATAAAAGGCTCGAAAAAAAGAATCCTTTTCAAAAATAAATGCAGATTTATCTTCCATAATATCTTTCACACATACATCTTCTAAACCCTCATTACATTTACGTTCTAAAATATCTACTTTATAAATGATCCCTTTAAATCTCTTCTCATCTTCTGCAAGTACAGGGATTGCTCTATATCCCTTCACGTCCATAATTTTTAACGCCTGTTCCCCCGAATCATTATCCTTACAAAATGTCACCTGTTGTTTCGGCAGAAAATGATATTTAACTCGCAAAATACGTTCCTCCTCACATGACGACATGTAATCTATATATAATAAGGAGACCCATATTTTATGAGTGAAATTATTTTTTTAAAACGCTTTCATTTATTAGTTTGCACGTAACGAATTATTCTCTTTATATAACTGAACTCTTAGTTCCTTTAATCATCAATAATTTCACGTGATAATTCATTAAATACTCTAACCCTTCTAGCCATTTTTTCGTCTCTTCTGGCGAGTTTCCCCATACAATCATTCCGTAATTATGAACAAGTATAGCACCGCCGCCTTCTATAAAATTAGGAACATGATTCTCTAATAAATCAGCAAACTTCTTTTCATTTTCTACAATCGGAATCGTAATCTCTGTAATTCCTTCTTTTCCAAAAACACGTTCTACAGTGCGTTTTTCAAATGTAACTGCTCCTTCTTTTCCATATAACTCTGATATTAAATGACTATCTACAGTTTGAACTTGCAAAATACACTCCGCATTACCTTTTTTATAAATATCTGCATGCATAAACGATTCAACTGCTGGTTTTTCATCATTTGCAAATACAGGCTCGCACATACTATTTACTACAATAAAATCCTCTTCTGCAAATAACCCTTTGTCTCTTCCTTCAATATTTACTAAAAATGTTAATGGTTCTTGTGATGTCCGCATAGATAAACTAATTTTTGTACCATAAAACCAATCACGGAGAGCCAATTCCATTTTTACATCTCTTAACTCTTTCCACTTCTTTAAAAAAAATAACATTTCGTCACCCCCATGAGAATATTACTGTAATGGTTTAGCCATTTCTATGTAAAAGAAGTATTTTTTGATTATTCCAAAAATTTAATTGAATTATCACATGAGAATCTCTTTTTGTCAATACAATTTCTTCATCTACCTGAAAATTAGGCACGTGTTACACAACAAAAAAAGCTCTTTCACAGAGCCTTTTTGTTCATCATTTGAAGCATCTCACTCTTCTCTTTCTCATTAATAATGCCGATTTTTTGTAACATATTTGTATACAATATAAGTTTATTATACAAGCGTTCCGACACCTTTTCCCCTTCTTTCCTCCAGTCAACTTTTTTTCTGTTGGTAAATTATATGAAGGAAACCGAAAAATGTGTCCATTTTTTTTGCACTGATACAAAACTTTTCAAAGTACCTCTCTCATCTATGTGTAAAACAATAAAACAGTAGGCCCTACAACTTTCGGATTGGAAACCTATATTTAACTAATCGTCCAGCGAATATTATTTTTTGTAATAAATTCTTCAAAACTATGAGGCATTTTTTTATCGCAAATTACGTGCCCAATATCAGAAAAACCGGCGATTCGATAATTTCCTTTTACCCCCAGTTTTGTATGATCACATAAAATAAATGCCTTTTCCGCTAATTGAATCATCGCTTCTGATAACTTAGCTTTTTCCAATTCAAAACTCGAGATTCCAAAACTAGGTAACAATCCATCAATTGAAATAAATGCCTTATGAAAATGAAACTGACGAATGACTTGCTGTGAAATAGATCCTGATACACGACAGTGTTTTGGAGATACCTTTCCTCCAATAAATAATACTTCACCATCAAACATTTTTTTATTTATAGAAGAAATGAATTGGGTTGCAACAGGAAATGAACTCGTCACAACAGTTAAGTTTTTCCGATGAACGAGATACGGGACCATTTGCAGGGGCGTGCTTCCATCATCGATAACAATGACATCTCCATCTTCTACAAAAGTTGCTGCTTTATAGCCAATTCTTTTCTTTTCCTCAATATATAGCATTTCTCTTTCTAGCATAGGGGGCTCTATCCCTGCACCCGGAAGTTGAACCGCTCCCCCGTATACTTTCTTCAACTTCTTTTCCCGATCAAGCTCTTCTAAATATCTGCGAATGGTTTCTGTTGATACTGAAAATTCACTTGCTAGCTCTGAAACTTTCACTTTTCCCTTAAACTCTACTTTTTCAAGAATACTACGCTTTCTCTCTTCTCCAACAATAGACATAACTTCACCTCATTTTTCTCTCTCCCACTTACTTTTTCGGTTCTGCTTTTTGCCCAAATTCTTTTTCCCAACGTTCTAAAGTTTTATCGCGATTATCAGCCGCCCATTTAAAATTGTTATTTTTATATAACTTGTCTGTTACATCTTTTGGGAAACCATCCGGAAGTTTATAATCATTTTTAATCGTCGCGAATCCATTTTTCTGGCTTTTTATCATCTTTAAATTGCGGAAGTACACGATCTACACCTTTTGGAGAGTATTCTTTCAACATTTCTTTCTTTTCTAGAGCTAAAAGACTAGAAGCTGCTATTCCCCATACAACATCTGCTTGTGTATTTTTCCCTTCTGCTAACAATTTCGCTGTAATAACCCCTGTTGAATCACGAACAATATTTAATTTCACATCTGGGTATTTCTTTTTAAAGGAATCAAGATAAATAGGTACAAGTTCTTCTTCAATTGCTGTGTAAGCTGCTAATGATCCAGACAGTTTGTCATCTTTCACTTTCGCCCCAGCAGTTTCTTCTTTCTTAGTACCACATCCCATTAATAAAGAAAACATTCCCCCGGTTGCTACAGCTTTAAAGAGTGTTTTTTCACTTTTTCTCTCTCCTTTTATTTTTCTTATGTACAACTCCAATATAAACGCCAAGTGTAAAAACAGTATTAAACCAACATTAATCTTTTGTTTGTTGTTTGTTTTTGTGTAATACGTTGCTACTTCAATGTTTTTTCATATTTTTTCACAACAAAAAAACAGAAAATTTACAATTAATTAAGAAAAGATTAAAAATTCCACAAAAAAATGAGACGTTTGTAAAAAACGCCTCATTTTTGCTTACCCTTTTTTGAATTACGATTTGCATATTTCGCTGGATTTTCATTTTCATACTCTACCGCAAATTCCGCATCCGGTAGGCTTTCTTTTGGAGTTTTATTATGATTCATTGCCGCATGTTGTTTTACTTTTCGTTTTACCACTTACAATACCTTCCTTCACTGTAATGACATCTTACTTTCTATATTAGTTTGAGAAAACTTTCAAAAATTATTGATGGGAAGTATTAACAAGTACAAAGCAACGTATATATGGAAACACTATATCTGAACAGGAAATTCATATTTCCTACTATAATAAAGAAGGAACGATTACTTTGAAGAAAAAACAACAAATTCATTCACCCATTTTAGATGAAACCTTGCCGCATCAAATGAATTTCCCCTCCTTTAAAGGAACAGGAAAACAAATGCAACAACCCTTTATTAATCAATACGATGTTGTAATTGGAGATAGTAAATACAATTCTAAAAATAGCCCACTTAACAATTGGAGTGATGAAGTTGATCCGGCCATTATGGCTGGCGAAGAATGGATCCATCCAACAAATGATATGGGATGGATTTCAGAAGAAAATCAAGAAGTGTTACGAAACAAAACAGACGGGGTTGAAGATTCATTTATGCACCCTCAATTTGGTATTAACGATTAAAAAACCATTCTACCTTTATAGGTAGAATGGTTTCATGTTATCCAATAATAATTCTCTCTTTGGGATATTTATAGCGAGGCGGTTGTTCCCTTCCACCACTTGCTAAAATAAATGTTAAAATACCAACACGACCAATAAACATAAGAACAATTAATACAAGTTTTCCAGCAGTTGTTAAATCAGAAGTGATACCTGTTGATAACCCAGTCGTTCCAAATGCAGAACATACTTCAACAATTAAACTCATAAATGGTGCATTTTCAGTCATCGATAAAATAAATAAAGCAGAAGCACATAATAAAATCCCCATAGTCATAACAACGGACGCTTTTAAAACGTCTTCCTCATGCAATTGCCGTTTAAAAACACGTACCGTTCTGTCACCTTTTGCAAACGTATATAGGGAAAGAATATTCACAGCAAACGTCGTTGTACGTATTCCCCCTCCAACTGAACTTGGAGAAGCACCAATAAACATTAAAACACTCATAAATAAAAGCGTCGGCTGTGACAAGTCACGTATATCCATTGTCGCTAATCCACCACTTCTCGTTGTAACGGATTGAAACAACGTATAAAATACCGTTTCATGCCAGGATTTCCCTAATAAAAACTGATTTCGCTCCAATAAAAAAATAACGATTGTTCCCACAATAATAAGCGAGAAAAATGTCGTTGTTGTCAATTTTGTAAATAGTGAAAAACGAAACAATTGATGTTTTTCCTTACTCAAATACTGTTTTACTTCCATTAGCACAGGAAAGCCAATTGCTCCTAAAATAATAAGAAGCATATGAATTATTTGTACAATATAGTCTTTCTGATATGGAATAAGCGACTGACCAGTTAAATCAAATCCACCATTCGTTGTTGCACTAACAGCGGCAAAAAAACCATGAAAATACGCTTCTTTCCAACTTGGGAAATAGAGTAAAAATCTTGTTCCTAATAGAAGCGCCCCAACCACTTCTATCGAAATAATCAAAATTAAAATAGACCGCATCAACTCAACAAGCCCTGATAAATTTCCTTGGTTATGATCTGCCATAATTAATCGTCTTCGCTGCAAACCTATTTTCTTACCTGTTATCATCCAAACAAATGTACCAAGTGCCATAATTCCTAAACCGCCTAATTGTAATACGAGCGCTAAAATCATAATACCTGCCGTATTAAACGTATCTGGAATAGAAACCACTGAAAGCCCCGTAACACTAACAGCGCTAACAGATATAAATAACGCATCTATAAAAGTCCATTTTACACCTGGCTTAATGACAAATGGTAAACTTAATAAAATTACAGAAACAATTACTGCTATGAAATAAAATAAAACAATAAGCTGTACCGGACGCAATTTTTGCAAAAATTTCTTTATATCTCTCATCCCATCACTTCGCTACCTTTTTTCTATCGATTAAACAAAGAAAAATCATCATTTTCTTTATTTGTAAATAACTGCTGAAATAGTTTTGCAAATACCATTCCATATACAGTTCCATTTCCCCCATACGGTAATGCATAATACAAATTAGAGACTTTATCATCTTCTTTACAAATAGGAAGACCATCATGACTTCCGCCAAATGCAGCAGCCCAATAATATTCAGCTCTTATATTTGAAAGATTTGGAAACATCTCTTGTATAATTTTAGTTAGCAATTCTCGTTTATGCAATAACTTTGTATCACCAAATTTCTGAAGTTGTATCGCTTCATCTAATCCGCCTACAATAATTCTATTTTTGTACGTACGAAAATACAAATACGGCCGAGCAGTTTCCCAAATTAATGATTGTTCGTGCCACCCATTAAAATGCTCTTGCTCATTTGTAACAATAGCATAAGAGGTTTCTACCGTTGTATTTGCTTCTTTTTTCCCAAATAGTGTTTCATATCCTGTAGCCATAATCACTGCTTTCGCTACAATTTTCTTACCTATTTTTGTGTAAGAAACCAAATCTTTTTGAACAGGCTTAATATGCACAACCTCTGTATTTTCAAAAGTAGAAGCACCTAGCTGGTTTGCTTTATGTATAAGACCATGAGCTAACATATACGGGTTCACTTCTGCATCCCCCCCTGTATATAATGCTGCCGGTTTTTTAAATGAATATCGTTTCTTAATATCAGATTCTGTAAAATACTCAACAGGAAATCCGTAACGTTGTAATGTACGATACTCTTCTTGAAGGAATGAAATATCTTCATTTTGACTTGCATAATATAAGCTTCTTCTCGGAATAAAACAAGGATCAATATCTAACATTGGAACAACCTGTTCCAATGTTCGCAGTGCCTCGTAACAAAGCTGATAAGCTCGCACCCCTTTTGCTTCCCCAAATGTATGAATCAAAGATGTCAATGACTTATCATGAACAAATTGTAGTAATCCTGTATTAGCAACTGTGCTTCCGTGTGCAATTTTTCGTTTATCAATCAACGTGACACTCATTCCTAATTTTGTTAAAAAATATGCAATTTGAGCGCCTGATTCTCCGCTTCCAACAATAAGCACATCACATATCATATCATTTTCTAATATCGGATAACAAGGCATACAAGCTTCTTCATTCCAGTATAACTTCCCTAATGCTAATTTCATAACTATTCTCCTACAATTGAATTTCCTCCCTTTTATTTTTTGTTACTTTACATAAAAAAATCCAGCTAGCCTATGCTAGCTGGATTTTCCATTTCATTCGTATGAACAAAAAAGATATTTGTTCAAGCCATATTAATCACTTTTTCACTTCAATTAGAGCGTTCCTCAAGCCAATTTCCAACTGTAGGATACGTTTGTTTTACAGCCGTTCCACCATATACAACTGACATATGTCCTGTCGGCAAGCACACATACTGTTTGTCTGTACTAGAAATATGATCCAGCAACGCCTCTACTTGGCATGGCAATGCAATATGATCACGTTTTGCAGAAATATTTAAGACATTTGCCTTAATGTTTTCAAGTTTTACTTTTTGACCTCGAATCACGAGCTCACCTTTAACCAATTTATTATTTTGATAAAAATCGCGAATCCATTGTCGATACGACTCACCTGGGAATGGGATACCATCTCCAACCCATTTTTGAATTAGCTTCCAGCTTTCAACAAAGCGCTCATTTTCTGAGCGGTCAAGTAAAGCAACATACGGACCAACAAAGTTTGTAATTGGCTTTAACATTTTATTTCCGAAATCAATCATTTCCGGCGGTATATTTCCAAATGTATCAACTGCTTTGTCTAAGTTAAAATACTTTTCATCTAATAATGGACCATATAATCCGGTTTCAGAGAAATCAAATGGACTTGTCATAAAAATTAAATTTCGAATCGGCATATGCGGGTGAAGTGCCGCATAAATGGATGTTAGCGTACCACCCATACAATATCCGAGTAGAGATACCTCGTCCGCTTTTGCAGTTCGCATTACTTTTTTAACTGCTTTTGCAATATAGTCGAACACAAAATCATCAAACTTTAAATGACTATCTTCTAAACCGAATGTGCCCCAATCAAGCATATACACATCAAAACCACGATCTACTAAATATTCCACCAAACTATTTCCTGGTGTCAAATCCATAATATATGGTTTATTAATTAGCGCATAGATCAATAAAATGGGAACTGAATGTGTTTTTTCCTGCTTTGGAATGTAACGATACAGCTTCGTTTTATTTTTCGTCCAAATGACCTCTTTTGGAGTTAAAGCAACTTGTGGCTCTGGTTCACGCAGTAAAACTTCACTCGCTCTTTTAAAACGACGATATGCTTTTCGATATTCTTCTGGGTATAGTTCCAATTGCTTTTCCCATTCTGTTACGAATGTAGTCATTTTCCTATCTCCTTTTTAACTGATTTCCTTCTTCAAGAAAGAAGTGCACTCCTGCTATGGATATGCACTTTTTCCTTGCTTCATTACATATATAATCCGCCGTTAATATTTAACTGTTGACCAGTGATATACGCTCCATCACGGCACAAGTATACAACACCTTTTGCAATTTCATCCGCTTGTCCGAAACGTTTCTTTGGAATCTTAGAAACGATTTTTTGACGAACATCTTCCGGCACTTCTGCTACCATTTCTGTATCAATGAATCCTGGGCAAATCGCATTCACTGTTACATTTGTTTTCGCAAGTTCTAGCGCTAATGACTTTGTAAATCCTAACATACCAGCTTTTGCTGCTGAATAGTTTGTTTGTCCAAATCCACCAGCTTGTCCAATAATAGAAGAAATGCTAATGATTCTACCCTCTTCTGATTCTGTTATGTAAGGAAGTGCCGCACTCGTTGTATTAAATACACTACTTAAGTTTACATCGATTACGCGATCCCAATCTTCACGGTTTAATTTTTTGAAAGTACGGTCTCTTGTAATACCAGCATTATTTACAAGAATATCTACCTTACCAAAATGATTCACAGCTTCATCTACAAGGCGTTTCGCATCTTCTAGCTTAGAAACATCTGCCTGAACTGCATATACATCATGACCTTCTGTTCCTAATTCATTCACTAGATTTTCAGCCGCTTCTTTACTGCTATTATAGTTAATAACAACCTTTGCTCCCTCTTTTGCTAATGCTACTGTAATCGCTTTACCAATTCCTTTTGCCCCACCTGTTACGATTGCTACTTTACCATTTAATTGAACCATTTCTATTCCCCCTTTATTGAATTTGTTAGATATAAGAATGCATCACCTTGATACATATTTTAAAACGATATTCTACATACAAACTATTTTCAGCTGTTCATACCATTCGTAAAAGAGGTTCTTACTTTCCCTTTTTGAACGTATAAACAACACTTCTTAACTACTTTTTATTCTCTGGTTTCAGAGGCGCTTTCGCCACTTCTTTCGCTGGTTCCTGTAATTTTGCTAACACTTCATTTTGTTTTTCAAGTAATCCTAAAATCTTATCCACTTTATCTTCTAATGTACGAATATCTTGTTTCACTTTTGTTACATCACGTTTTAGCGTAGGAGATTGTCCTAAAGAATCTGCTTTTTCTTCCAAAAACTCTTCGATGTTATCAACTTTATTTTCTAAGTTAATAACAAGCGTAGCTACTCTTGCGATATCGTCTTGGGTTGGCATGTTCACTTTTTCTAAATAGCCTTTTGTTGCATCATTCAACATCTTCTGATAAAACAAATTCAAATCTAGAACGCTTCCCATCCAAGCAGAATACTCTTCTGTTTTGATTGTTTCATTGAGCGTTTTTCCCCAAAATGTTTCGGTCTGTTCATAAGCTTCTTTCCATGCTTGCAGTGGATCGAATTTTTGATCAATCACTTCTCCTACACTCCTTTATTCGTTTTTGAAACAATTCAACCTATTCACTATTTTCCAATATTCTGAATAAAACTTCAAGTCTGTATTTTGTTTTTTTCTATATTCCAACAAATGTATTGACATAGAAAACAGATAGGTGTAAATTGCACTTATAAGCAAAAAATTCCATTTAACTGATTCATGAGGTGATGCACAATCATGCTACATAATGAACCAGAACAACAAGAAAGTTTGGAAACAAACCAAGCGAAACAACCAAACTCCATGCCAAAAAACTTCTTAGTTCCCTTCTTACTTCTCTGTCTAAAAGACTGGAGTCTTCACGGTTACAAACTGATTCAAATGCTAATGGATATTGGCTTTTCTTCCGTTGACCAAGGTAATGTTTATAGAACCTTGCGCAAGTTAGAAAAAGAAAACCTCATATCTTCCACTTGGGATACAAGTGAAGGAGGGCCAGCAAAGCGAATTTATTCTTTAACAGAATATGGAGAGCAATATTTAGCAACATGCGCGACCTCTTTTGAACATTACCAAAATATGTTGCGAACATTCTTCACGTTATACACCAATGCATTCTTTCCATTTTCTACTTCTCCAGAAAAGGATGAAAAAAAATCTTCATCTTCACCTGGTGGTACAGCAGAATAATCTGCGTTCACAATATGCAAAAAAATATTTGGAGGTCAAACCATGGAAACTAAACCATACGAACTGGTCGATGCATTTTGGAAAAATTGGTCACATTCTCTTTCCCTTTTCTCTTCAGCAGGGAAACAATTGGAGCAACTTACTTTAGAAACTTTAAAACAACAGCAGGATGCTTTGCATAAATTAACAGCAGGAGTAGATGAACTCGAAAAAGAACTACAACAATTCACTACTCAATTTAATAGTCAATATACAGAATACGTGAAGCAATTCACAGGCAACTCCTTAAATGAACAAATTAACGAATGGCAAGAAAAATGGAACGAACTTTCTAATCATATTCATCAACTTACTGTGTCTCCAACAAAAACATCTTTATCGATTCTTACTCAAACGAACGGCAAGTTTGAAGAAACAACAAAACAATTCATTGAACAACAACAACTTCAACGTGACGAGGGTCAAAAACAATTAGAAGGTTTTTTGGAAGAATTCAAATCTACACAACTGGAACTCGTAAAAAAGTTCGAGGAAAACTCAAAAAATCTATTTACTTCCATCAAGTAAGGAAAATGTGGCAGCTTACCGCAGAACAAACTAAACTCTTTCTTCCTCCCATTGCATCAAGATGGCTTACATTTTTCGATATGGAAAAGAAGGAGGAAAAAATGAATCCATTTCAAGAAGCGCAGTCTGTTCCAGAGCTTCATTATGATGAGATTCAAGTTGGCGATCAAGCATCCTTAACAAAAACGATTACCAATGAAGACATTATCACTTTTGCAAAACTGACCGGGGATGTAAATCCAATTCATATTCTGGACTCTTTTGCAAAAACAACAATGTTTAAAGAAAGAATTGCACATGGTATGCTTGTTTCAGGATTTATTTCGACCATTCTCGGAACAAAATTACCAGGAAAAAACACAATTTATTTATCACAAAATGTATCATTTCGTGCACCTGTAAAAATTGGTGATACCTTACGCGTAGTCGCAGAAGTTATCAAAAAACGTGATGATAAAAAAATTATTACGTTGCAAACAAATGTATATAATCAATGGAATGATATAGTTGTCGAAGGTACAGCAACAATAATGAAAAAAGAGTAGCATGTGTGCTACTCTTTTTTCGTATCCAATAACTTCTAATCTCACCGATTACTTCCGTGTATGACCAAACATATAACACATACACTAACGATACCAGTTTATACAGTGAGCTAGCTTGTATCAGCAAAACATTCCTTTACCGCTCATTAAAAACAAATAAACTGGAATATAAATTAGGATGTGTTATCAGTGGTAAAAACAAATAAATTACTTGTTCCTGGTGCTGAGCAAGCGCTAGAACAATTTAAATATGAAATTGCACAAGAGTTTGGTGTAAGCTTAGGTTCGAATACAGCATCTCGTTCTAACGGATCTGTCGGTGGCGAAGTAACAAAACGTCTCGTTTCCTTAGCACAACAACAATTACGTGGATAATTCTATAAATAATTGATTCAGGGGCAGATATATTCTGCCTCTTTTCCTTTTCAACATACATTGTAATTCTTTTTGACATACTACAAAGAGCAAGCCGAAAGGAAAGGTATATAATATGAAACGGATTAATATTAAAATGAGTCCTCCTCGTGTACTTACGTTATCTTTTATTGCACTATCCATTATCGGAACATGCCTATTAAAACTGCCTATCTCCACTACAACTTCAATTTCTTGGCTAGATGCATTATTTACAACTGTTTCTGCATTTACAGTTACAGGACTCGGCGTTGTTGACACCGGAAAAGTGTTCACCCTATTTGGGCAACTTGTCATTTTAACACTCATACAAGTTGGCGGCCTCGGCATTATGAGCTTTGCTATATTAATCGCGATTATGCTCGGGAGAAAAATCGGTCTCCAAAATCGAATCTTACTACAGCAAGCATTAAATCAAACAAATATCGGCGGAGTGATTCGTCTCGCAAAATCATTATTTCTATTTTCTTTTACCATTGAATGTTTCGCTACTCTTCTTCTTGCTTTTGAATGGGTTCCAAAATACGGTGTTTTTAACGGACTATATTATAGTTTTTTTCATGCCATTTCAGCATTTAACAACGCCGGATTTTCCATTTGGACTGATAATTTAATGTCACAATCTCATAGTATACTCGTCAACATAGTCATTTCCTCTCTCATTATTTTAGGCGGAATTGGTTTCACAGTCATAGTGGATATAAAAAGAAAACGCAACTTTAAGAACCTTACATTACACTCTAAACTTATGCTCTCATCTACTCTTATTGTAAATATTGCTGCTACAATTTTAATTTTTATATTTGAATTCCATAATCCAATTTCTATGAAAGGATTTACACCGTTTGAAGAAGGACTAGCAGCCTATTTCCAAGCTGTTTCCACACGTACAGCTGGCTTTAATACTGTAGACATGGCACAATTAACAAAACCATCTCTTTTACTAATGATGTTGCTCATGTTCATTGGAGCTGGTAGTGCTTCAACAGGTGGCGGTATTAAATTAACAACCTTTTTAATTATGCTACTCGGGGTTCTTAAATTTTTACAAGAGCAAGATGACATTGTCATCTTTAAAAAATCAATAAAAGATGGTTTGATTGTAAAATCACTTGCCATTGTAGTCATTTCAATCTCATTTATTTTTTTCGCCATATTAATTTTAAGTATCACCGAACAAGTTCCCCTCTTAATGAGTGCCTTTGAAGTATTTTCGGCATTTGGGACTGTTGGTCTCAGTATGGGACTTACCTCAAAATTGACAATAATCGGGAAGATAACCATTATATTTATGATGTTTTTTGGAAAGATGGGCCCTTTAACATTAGCATTTTCTTTTGCACGTAAAAACCAAAGAAAGATAAAATATCCAAACGAAGACATTTTAACAGGTTGACAAACATTTACATCACCCATATAATGAAAATACAATAGCATATCTCCAAAGGGGAGTAGCGTCCAAGAATCTATTCTTGGAAACAAAGTCGTCATTACGTAGAACTCTGTTCTTCCGGCTTTGTTGGCATTTTCATTACATATGTCTAGCAAGACCTTTGCCTATCAACGGCAGAGGTCTTTTTTGTTTTTTCCAGTTTATCCCACCGTCGATAGGCTGGAGTATGGGGAAACTAAACAGTGGGGAAACCTCTTCACTTGTTTAATATTTATACAAATGAGAGGAGAATGTACATGGATGTATCATTATTATTGGAGTATGGTTGGGTATTATTAATTTTAGTTGCACTAGAAGGAATTTTAGCAGCTGATAACGCGCTAGTTCTTGCTATCATGGTCAAACATTTACCAGAAGAAAAAAGAAAAAAAGCATTGTTTTATGGATTAGCAGGAGCTTTCGTGTTCCGCTTCGGATCATTATTTATGATTTCCTTCTTAGTCGACGTATGGCAAGTGCAAGCAATCGGTGCCATTTACTTAATGTTTATCGCTGGTAACCATTTATTCAAAACATACGTTAAAAAGAATTCGCATGAGGAAAATGAAGAGAAAGAATCAAAGAAAAAACAAGAAAACTTTTGGTGGACAGTATTTAAAGTTGAAGTTGCTGACATTGCGTTTGCTGTTGATTCTATTTTAGCAGCTGTAGCATTAGCGATGACTTTACCCAAAACAGGTCTTGGTACAATTGGTAGCCTTGATACTGGACAATTCCTGGTTATTTTTGCAGGTGGTATGATTGGATTGATTATTATGCGATTTGCTGCATCAGCTTTCGTACAACTATTAAAACGCAAACCAGGTTTAGAAACTGCCGCTTTCTTAATTGTTGGTTGGGTTGGTGTTAAATTAGCTGTTTATACATTGGCTCATCCTGCTTTAGGCGTTATTCCACACAGTTTCCCAGAATCAGCACCATGGAAAATTGGATTTTGGATTGTACTAATTGGAATTGCAATGGGTGGTTGGTTCTTATCTAAAGATACAAGTGTCCAAAATACACAAAAGAATTTGGATGAAAAAGCGCTGTAACAACAGCGTTTTTTCATTTACCTCACACTAAATAGTCCCCCTTCCAAAATAGATAGATGGAGGATAACTAATCCATTTGCCATCCTTGAAAGATAACGCCCCAATGATAGAAGTTTCATTTTATTACATAAAAAGTTGCCATTTCCCTCTATTTTTACAAACATATGATATCATACCACAATTTGTTAACGCTTTCATTTAGAAGGTATGTCCTTTTTGTGAAATATTGCACAAACTTATTGAAACTAAGAGTAAATACGTGTACCTTATTCATATGAAGAGTACTTACAGACAATGTACTAAAGGAGCGTATTAATTATGCTAGAACAAGGATTAGCTTACGTTGTACAACTTGCGCAGAAAAAGAAACAAATGTTGGATGCAAATCCAATGCAATATTTCATTCGCGCTGCACTAGCTGGCATCTATATTGGTTTTACTATTGTACTATGTTTTAAATTAGGAAATTTCTTCAATGTTGTAAATTCACCCGCAACATATTTAGCATCTTCTATGTTTTTTGGAATTGCACTCATATTAATTATATATGGTGGAGCTGAATTATTCACAGGAAATACAATGTATTTTACAGTCGCAACTCTGCGAAAAGAAACAACAATTGGCGATACACTTCGTAATTGGGTTGCTTGTTATGCAGGTAACTTAGCAGGTGCAGTATTTTTTGCATTGTTATTTTATGCAACTGGTATTTTCCAATCAATCAATCATGGACATTTAATGAGTACAGTCGTTGCAGTAAAAATGGGAACACCTACAATGCAATTATTTTTCAAAGCGATTTTATGTAACTGGCTCGTGTGCCTTGCATGTTTCCTACCTTCTCAAGTAAAAGGAGATACAGCAAAAATACTTATTATGATGTTTCTTGTCTTTACTTTCTTCTTATCCGGTTATGAACATAGTATTGCAAACTTATCATTATTTGCACTATCTTTAGTATCACCACATCCTGATACAATTTCTTTCGCTGGTGCTATCCATAACTTAATTCCGGTTACAATTGGCAACATTATCGGCGGATCCGTATTCGTTGGGATGGTATATCATTATTTAACTCAAAAAAATCCAGAACCTAAAGCGGCAGAAGATAACCTAGAAGCAGTTCAACAAGAAGAAATCATCCCTTTACAAGCACAGATGAAACACTAAAAAAGCTCCAAGGATCCCCTTGGAGCTTTTTAACTTCCAGTACATTTCACCTGTATATTTGAGGAAATCTCTCTCGTTTCTTTTCCTTTATTTATCCGCTCTAACATGTACTGCATACCAATTGAATCATTTGTATGTAAATGAATTTCCTGTACATAAAGGCCTTCCGTACAAAAAACTTCTAAAAAATCCAAACCATTTTTCTGACGCCATCCCATATTATAATCGAGCGATATAATATCTACATCAGAATTGCGCAAAAAATTTAAAGCAGTTTCGGCTGTTGTCGCTAAGACATAACCAAAGGGGCAAGGTCTTTGATCATCCATATACACTTTCATTTTCTACTTCTCCTTTATCCCGCTATTTGCGGACAGTAATACCTCCACTGGTTACAGTTTCACTTTATTCCAGATATATCATAGCCAAATAACATATTGTTCCAAGTGCAATAAACGGTCCGAATGGCAATGGTTGTCTTGATGTAATACGCTTGAGTAACATACCAATTCCAAAGAAACAAAGACTCAAACTAGAAGCACAACAAAGCACAATAAAAATTGCTTTCGCCCCTATTATAAATCCAAGTAGCGAAAGTAATTTCACATCCCCTCCTCCAAGTCCATTCGGAAATAGAATTTGAACGAGATATAACACAATAAATATCGTTCCTCCACCAATCAAACCCTCCCACCAAGGAACGAGTGAAATAAAAATATGTTCTATTACAAATAAACAAGCAAAAGAGAATAAAATTACATCCGGGATTAACATATAGAACAAATCTGTCATTGTAATGATAATGAGTAAAGAAAGTAACGTCCATATAAGAATTAGTTCTTTCTCCATTCCAATCACATACGTAAAAAAAAGAAATGCTCCCCCTGTTATCACCTCAAACAATGTATAAATAAAGGGTACTTTCATTTTACAATGAATGCAGCGACCTCTTTGTAAACAAAAAGAAATAATTGGAATAAGCTCTTTCGGCCTTAGCGTATGACGACAATAGTCACAATAAGAACGAGGAGCAATAATAGATTGTCCAATAGGAATGCGTACTGCTACAACCGTATAAAAAGAACCTAGCACCGTCCCTATTAAAAAAGCATATAAATAAAATATCACACCATCCTCTCCTTCCCCCAAAAAATATAGCAAAAAGAGAGCGACACTTCCATTTCGCATTATCTTTGTTCTAATAAAAAAGCAGGCCATTTCTTAGCCTGCTTTTCCCCATTTTACACTACAAAATAATATGCTTTTAATGGTCCATGTACACCTACAACAAGATTCATTTCAATATCAGCTGAGTTACTTGGACCTGTAATAAAGTTAATACAAGATGCAACTTCTTCTCCATTCTCTACACGCGTATTCATATCATGAACCGCTTGTGTAATACGTGGTACAATTGTTTCACGTGGAATGATTGCAAAATAAATCGTAGGCAAGAAGTGTAAAGAACGACCTTGTCCTTTATGACTTTGCACGACAATTGTACCGGATTCTGCTAATGTGTAATCACTAAAAGCAATACTGATATTTGCTTTTTCAGCTAAGCGAATATTTTCTTCTTTTTTCTCTGGATCCCAAGTGTTTACTTCAACATTTTCGTTCGGAAGTTCTATAGAAAATAGAGCATTCAAACCGTATGTATCAAAACGTTCGTCCCCCGATAATAAAATAGGTCCGCCGCCGTTTTCAGTAATTACTTTTCGAACTACTGCACTCAGTTCATCCTTTGTTGTTTCAATTACAGTCGTATGAATGTTGGTACATTGTTTTTTGAATACTGCTAACAATTCTTCCTCTGAATAATCTTTCAACGTTTCTACGTTTACATTATTCTTCCATACTGGACGCTGTACTCCTTCTGTTTTAAGCGCACGCCCAAGTTCTTTCGCAATGTTGTCTAAAAAGGAATCACGGTTTTGAATTGTCCCTGTCATCAGTCATTCCCGCCTTTCTTATGATCTTTATACCAATCACGGAATCTTTCTTTACTTGGAGCTGGGAACTCGCGAATATCCGTCCAGTTTTTCAGCGGTCCTACACCTTTCGTTACACGATTACCAGACGTAAATGGACTCATAGCAGCCGGAGCAATTTTAGATCCCATTTTGTATAAAGATGCGGAAGACGCACCCATACTAAACATCTTCATTGCTAATTTTTCTGCAAGTGGCGCTCGCCCTTCTTCCTCAACAATGACTTGGCGATGTTTTAATAACAAGTCATGCAATGGAATTTTTACCGGACAAGCTTCTGTACACGCTCCGCATAAACTAGAAGCATACGGAAGCTCTTTATAATCATCATATCCACCTAAAAGTGGTGTTAATACTGCCCCAATTGGACCAGAATAGATGGATCCATAAGAGTGACCCCCAACATGACGATATACAGGACATACGTTTACACAAGCTGCACAGCGAATACATTGCAACACTTGACGGAATTCAGAACCTAAAATTGTAGAACGTCCATTATCAACAACAACTAAATGAAATTCTTCTGGTCCGTCTACTTCCTCTTCCTGAATCGGTCCTGCTACCGTTACATAACTTGTTAATTTTTGACCAACCGCACTGCGGCACAGTAAACCAACAAGAACATCTAGTTCTTCCATAGTTGGAACCATACGTTCCATACCCATTACCGCGATTTGTGTTTTGGGAATAGACATAACAAGGTCAGCATTTCCTTCGTTTGTTACTAGACAAAGAGAGCCTGTATTTGCAACTGCAAAGTTACATCCCGTTACCCCAATTTCAGCATCCATAAATTTTTCACGAAGTTGTTTACGAACAAACTTTGTCATTTCATATGGATCATCAGAATTTTCATACCCAAGCTTTTCTTTAAACACATCACGAATTTGCGTTCTGTTTTTATGAAGTGCTGGTGCAATGATATGAGATGGTGGATCGTTATCTACTTGTAAAATGTACTCACCTAAGTCACTCTCTAATACTTCACAGCCAATTTCTTCAAGTGCATGGTTCATGCTAATTTCTTCCGTTACCATCGACTTTGATTTTACAACTTTTTTTGCTTGCTTCTTCTTTGCTACCTCTTGAATATACTGTGCTGCTTCTTCTTTCGTTTTTGCAAAGAAAACATGCCCGCCTCTTTTAGATACATTTTCACTCAGTTGCATTAAATAGTAGTCTAAGTTTTCTAACGTATGCTGACGAATTTGTTCACCAAGTTCACGCCATTCTTCCCAGTTTCCTAATTCATCGGCTGCTTTTAAGCGATTTGTATATAAACGCGTTTGTGCAGAAGATACTGCCCCGCGCATAAATGAATCTTGAATTCCATCGCCAACGCGATCATTAAATTTTTTCTCACTGATTTTCATAGACATAGCTTATGTTCCCCCTTCATGAGCGACTATTCAATACCTCAGCAATATGCATTACTTTTACTTCTTTACCTAAGCGCTCAATACGTCCGCCAATGTTTAACAAACACCCACAGTCAGCACCAATTAAATAACCAGCACCTGTTTCCATCACACTATCCACTTTCTCATCTACCATTTGTTCAGAGATTGGTGTCATTTTAACTGAAAACGTTCCCCCAAAACCACAACAATTTTGTACGTTTGGTAGTTCTTTTACAGTTAGCCCTTTTACATTTGATAGTAAAATCCCTGGAGCTTCTTTTACTCCTAGCAAACGTGTCATATGACAAGATTTGTGAACAGTCGCTGTTCCTTCTAAGTGCGCACCAACATCTGTAACTTTTAACACATCAACAATAAATTGTGTTAATTCATATGTTTTATCTGCTACTTTTTGTGCACGAGGTGCCCATTTCGGATCATCCTTAAAAACGTGTGGATACTCATGAAACATTGTCGCACAAGAACCAGATGGTGTAACGATATATTCTGCATCTTCGAAAGTTTCAATCATATGCTTCATCGCTTCTTTTGCTGCTTCTACATGACCGCTGTTATATGCTGGTTGTCCACAGCAAACTTGAGCTTCTGGAAATTCAATTTCACACCCCAAATGCTCCAACAATTCAACCGTTGCTTTACCAACATTTGTTTCAAACATATCAACTAAGCAAGTAACAAACAAAGTAACTTTCATAATTATAATTCCCCCTCATTACAACTTCGCCAACAATCATATGGTCATCAGATGACTTAACAGAAAGAAGAAGCTAGGCATAATTGAACTACCTAAACCTCTCCCTAAAAAGAAAACGCTTACTCAATCTTTCTCTATTCTATCAGAAAAATGAATTTTTGAAAGACTAAATCACGAATTTATATCTTGTCTACCTGTGACAATATGCTCTACATTTGTTAAATGATTTAGCATTGCTTGCTGTGCAGATTCCACATCTTGTTTCAATACCGCATCATAAATAACTTGATGCTCTTCTAAAAGTCGTTCTGCTGTTGTTTGTTCACCATATAAAATAATGCGTCTCGACTCACCAATCGTCTCAGCAATCATTTCCGAAACATGATTCATAAGTTCGAGTAAGATGTTGTTATGTGAAGATTCTGCAATTCCCATATGAAAATGAAAGTCCGCTTTTTCACCAGCCCTTTCATTCCCCATGCTTTTTTCCATTTCATCTAACCAATGCTTCATATTTTTCAAATTATCTTCTGTACGTTTTACTGCTGCTGCCCGAACTGCCCCGACTTCAAGCACTTTTCGTACTTCCAATAAATCTAAAATATCTTCCTTCTTCATTAACAACATGTTATTTAAAGGTTTTGTCAATGCTGAAGAATCGAAGTTCTTCACATATGTTCCTTCCCCTTGTTTCATTTCAATTAACCCCATAGCTCGCAAGGCACTAAGCGCTTCACGAACTGCAGATCTGCCAACTTGAAACTGCTCGGCTAATTGATGAACAGGAAGAAGTTTGTCACCAGGTTTTAATGTACCATTTTTTATCATCGTTAAAATGGCTTCAGATACTTCTTCGTAAATTTTTTTCGGCTTAATAGATTTGTACTCCAGTTAAATCACCTCAGTATCATCCAAACAACAATTCAAACGATTTATAAGAACATAGCATCCATAACCATTTTAGAACGAATTAGTAAGAAGTACAAATGTTTTGTTCATAAAATAGCCAAATTTTTGTTATATAGAGGAAATTGATGGTTATTATACCCAATAGCGGGTTGTAACTGGTATTTAATCTGGTATTATTCGCCTTCATTTCCTATTTCCCCCTCTATTCACGAATAGTAAGACCCCCACTTCAAAACGTGTTACGTTTAAGTGGGGAAATTGACAACTAAAACATACTTCCTTCTTCATTCGCAGGTAATTTTATAATAACCGTTGTTCCCTTTCCTTTTTCACTTTCGACTCGCCATTCTCCATCATGGATATGCACGATTTGTTTGACAATCGCAAGACCAAGACCTGTTCCACCATGCCTGCGACTTCGCCCTTTATCAACCCGATAGAAACGTTCGCCAAGCTGCTCTAAATGCTCAGCATCAATACCAATTCCCGTATCCTTTATTTTCAATTCACACTGCCTATCTTTTTTCTTCAATTGTATAGAAATGTTTCCATTTTGATTTGTATAACGAATAGCGTTGTCTAGCAAGTTATGAAGCACCTGTTGCATCCGATCCTCATCAATCGTTACAATAATATCTGGATCAAGATCCGTTGAAATATACAGCTCTTTTTCCATACATTTCAATTCGTACGTTTCTAATACATCTTCAATAAGCTGCGCAAATACAATCGGTTGTTTTTTTAATGGAAAATGGTCTCCTTCAAGTTGCGCCAAATCCAATAAATCATGAACAAGCCGTTGCATACGACCAGCTTCTCTATGAATGAGCTGTGTAAATTTTGATTGTTGCTGTCCCTTTGCAACTCCATCTAATATCGCTTCACTATACCCCTTAATATAACTTAGTGGCGTCCGCAGTTCATGAGAAACATTTGCTGAAAATTCCTTACGTTTGACATCTTCCATTTCTAATGAATTTGCCATTTTATTAAACGCTTTCCCTAAACGTCCTATTTCATCTTCCGACGAAATCGTAATACGCTCAGAAAAATCTCCTGTTGCCATATGATTTGCGACTCGTTCCATTTGTGAGAGCGGTTTTGTAATCGCAATAATAATTTTTCTACCAATCCATATTGTAAGTAAAATCATAACGAAAGCTAATGGAGCTAAAATAAGTCCCATATCATAGATTAAATCTTTAATACTCTTTAATGGAATATATGAGTACACAATCCCAACTAATTTCTTTTCTTCTAAAACAGGAATAACAACTCCCATAATATTACGCTCGAAATGTTCTTCATATCCAACCTTCGTAACAGTCTTTCCATCTAACAATGTTTGTCTATCACTCTCACTAATAAGGGAATGATGATGTACATCAAAAGGTATACAAGCACTTAAATCACGAGGATTACTAACGAAAAGTACATCCGCACTCGAGATACGATCAAATGCCTGAACTTTCTCTCCAAACGCTAACGTACCCTCGTCCTTTTTATATTGAGATACGAGCCTTTTCCCTTCCATTACTAACGAATCTTCAATGTTTTGAACATATAACTTTTCATATGAATATAAGGACACGAAATAAAGAAAAGAAACTGTTACACATACTGCACATACCACCGTAAGCCAAAGCTTTTGTACCATCGTAAACATGTTACACCTCAAATTTATAACCTACACCCCAAACTGTTTGAATGTAGTTTCCACTTTCTCCAAGTTTTAAACGCATCGTTTTCACATGTGTATCTACCGTTCTCGTACTTCCTGCGTAATCATATCCCCATACCTTTTCAAGTAATTGCTCACGACTAAACACTTGTCCATTATGCCCGCAAAGAAAATAAAGTAGATCAAACTCTTTTACAGTAAGAGAAATAGGCTCTCCGTCTATTTCAATTCGACGACTTTTTTCGTTAATTACGATTGGACCAAATTGAAGTTCTTCTTCTTGTTGTTCTTGCTTCGTATATCTTCTTAATACAGCTTCCATACGAGCAATGAGCTCACCTGGACTAAATGGCTTTACAATATAATCGTCCGCTCCCATCCGTAAACCATTAACGCGGTTCCATTCTTCTCCTTTTGCTGTTAAAAAAATAATCGGTACATCCGATGTTTTTCGAATTTCTTTACAGACTGAAATTCCATCCATCTGTGGCATCATAATATCTAAAATAACAAAATCATAATGATCTGTATCAAGCATATGAAGCGCATCTTTTCCGTTCTCTGCTTCTCCCCATTCATATCCGAAATTATCTAAATACATGCCAACAAGCTGTATCATATCACTTTCATCATCTACAAGTAACACTTTATGTTTGTTCATCTCTCTCCCTCTCTCCCTTCTCGCTGCGTAAGTTGAAACGGTCCCTTTCCAACCGCAATCGTTTGTTTCACTTTCATTTTCTGAATATCAATTACATACACTTCATTACTATCATAGCTAGCTACATAACCTTCTTTCCCACTTTTCAAAAAAGCAAATGGATTAGATCCTACCTCAAGAGCTCCTACTTCTTGATATGTTCGCGCATCAAATTTTCTTAATGTATTTGATCCATGACTTAATGCATACACGAATTTTTCATCTCCTGCAAGACTAACTGGCATAAATGGTGCATGTAAAGAGCGAATCATCTGTCCATCTGCTAAAGAATAAACCAATACTTTCTCATTCACTTGCTTCCCATCTCCATGTCCACCAATCCATATTTCCTTTCCATCAGCGCTGACCATTGCCCCTGTTGATGCTGGTGGTACCATAAATGAATGCACAACTTTCTTTTGGTCTAAGTCAATTGTTGATAACTGTGTATCATAAAAATTTAATACATGTAATTGTTTATCATTCTGCACCATTGTTAGCGGGCCTTTTCCTACCGAAACACTCTCTGTCTCTTTTCCATTTGTTGTAAAGAATCGTACTTTTTGTTCATTTTGATCAGCCATAAATAATTGTTTTCCATCATTTGATACGATGACATTCGTAATTCCTTTTCCCGTTTTCCATTTGTTCACTTCGTTTCCTTCTGTTAACGAGTATATATATGCATATTCTAACTGCTTACCATATACAAGCATGTCTTCCCCACTTGGCAGCAGCACGATTCCTGTAATAGGTTCTTTTAATTCCCATGTTGTTAATGTCTTTTTCGACTTTTCATCAATAAAACTAACGCTACCTTCTTTAATATTTGTTGTTATGATGATACTTTTATTTTTAGCAATCGGTGTATATGAATTCCCCTGACATCCTGCTAACAGAAACAAAAAACATAGCAGAAAAAAGTATTTCTTCAAAAGATTCCCTCCATCTTTAGATGATTTCGTTATAATTGTAAAATAGCAAATATTTGTGAGGAAAGTGTGAAATCTTCCTAGTCTTAATAAAACTACATATATAATGTACAACAAATAGAAATAGAGGTGTGCAAATTATGCTTTTTCCCGATTTAGCAAACAAAATTGTCCGTGAAGTTCGAAGGCTAATTACTGAAAATATTATAATTATTGATATACAAGGCACAATTATCGCTAGCACAAATCCAGCACGAATTGGACAATTTCATGAAGGCGCCCTTCGCTGTGCGAAAGAAAAGAAAACTGTCATCATTACAAAAGAAGATGAACGATATTTACAAGGGGTAAAAGCAGGAATGAATCTGCCTCTCCTTTTCCATGATGAAGTAATTGGCGTTATTGGCATTACAGGTGAACCCGAAAACATTTCACAATACGGGGAAATATTACGAAAAATGACCGAATTATTAATTCATGAAAATTATTTTTTAGAACAACTAGAACTCGAGCAACGTTCCTATGAAGCTTTTGTTTTTGATTGGTTGCAAAGCAATGATTGGTCTCCTAGTTTTCTCGACCGTGCGAAAACACTCGGTATCGATTTACATAAGAAAAAACAACTTATTTTATTTTCATTTGATCAAGATGATACAATGCTACAACGGAAAATTTGGCAGCATATTCGTAACTTGTTAGCTAAAGAGGAACTATTTGTACGCTGGGGAAATGACCGTTTTATATTATTTACAACAATGGAAGCAAAGAAAAGAACTTTTCAATTTTTAAAGAGATTGAAACACGATTGTGAATCTTTATTTCCGATTATACTATATATTGGTATTGGACAAACAGTAATGCCAAATGAAATGCATGTATCATACGAACAAGCATTGCGTGCGCTTTCGGTTGCCTTTAAAACAAAAGGCATTATATTTAATGAAGATTTACGTTTAGAAATGTGTTTACAAGATATTACCGCTAACACTCGTGAAGAATTTCTTCAACGCACCATTTATCACTTGCTACCTGCAACTGAACTCATGCAAACACTACGCTTATTTATCGATCATAATCAATCCTATAAACAAACAGCAGAACTGTTACACATTCATATTAATACATTACATTACAGACTTAAAAAAATAGAAGATTATACAGGACTTGACCCAAAACAATTTAAAGATTTAATTATTTTATACTTTGCACTTCTTTTATTAGATAATCATACAAAAAAAGACAGCAAAAACAATTAATCTTCAGTTGATTATACATAGAAAGAAATCCCCTACTTTTTTATGATTATAATGAAAACACTGTTACAACGTGTATATTCTTATTTTCATCATTCAGTAAATAGTCATTGAATGATGAAATGAGTCAAACTCTTATGAATAGGATAAACAAGTTAACAGTTTGAGGGGGATTTTCTAATGTTAGAACAACATATTATTGATTTATTCGTATCCATTGTTGGCAAAGATAATGTAGATACGTCCAACATGGGACGTTTAACGTATAGCTACGATGCAACTCCAAATTTCCAAGCGATGCCCGATGCGGTTGTCGCACCACGCAACACGAACGAAGTAGCTGAAATATTAAAAGTATGTAACGATCATAAAGTTCCAGTTTACGTACGAGGCTCTGGAACAAACCTTTGCGCAGGAACATGTCCACTTGAAGGCGGAGTTGTTCTTATCTTCCGCCATATGAATCATATTTTAGAAATAGATGAAGAAAACTTAACAATTACCGTGCAAGCTGGTGTCATTACACTTGATATTATTAAAGCAGTGGAAGAAAAAGGGCTATTTTATCCACCAGATCCAAGCTCTATGAAGATTTCTACAATCGGTGGGAATATCAATGAAAATTCCGGTGGCTTACGCGGTTTAAAATACGGTGTAACACGAGATTATGTTATGGGCCTTGAGATTGTCTTGCCAAATGGTGATATCATTCGCACCTGTGGTAAATTAGCAAAAGATGTAGCTGGCTATGATTTAACTCGTCTATTCATCGGCTCTGAAGGCACACTTGGTGTTGTAACAGAAGCCATTTTAAAACTTGTTCCAATGCCTGAAACAAAGAAAACAATGCTTGCATTATATCAAGACATCAATGAAGCCGCTCGTGCTGTATCAGCAATTATTGCCAATAAAATTATTCCAGCAACACTTGAATTTTTAGATCAACCAACAATTGAAGTGGTAGAAGAATTTGCACAGATTGGTTTACCAACAGATGTAAAAGCAATTCTCCTAATCGAACAAGATGGCTCTCCTGAAGTTGTGAACCGCGATATTGAAAAAATGGCTGAAGTTTGCCGTTCTATGCATGCGGTTGATGTTCGTATTGCAAAGGATGAAACAGAAGCAGATGCACTCCGTACAGCGCGTCGCAGTGCGCTCTCTGCTCTAGCAAGACTGAAACCTACCACAATTTTAGAAGATGCTACTGTACCACGTTCTCAAATTGCTCCTATGGTTGAAGCAATTAATGCCATCGCTAAAAAATATGATATTTCTATTTGTACATTTGGGCATGCTGGTGATGGAAACTTACATCCAACATGTATGACCGATGCTCGTAATGCTGAAGAAATGCACCGTGCTGAACAAGCCTTTGCAGAAATTTTCGAAAAGGCAATTGAACTTGGTGGTACCATTACAGGTGAACATGGCGTTGGTGCCATGAAAGCTCCTTATTTAGAGTTGAAATTAGGAAAAGAAGGCATCGCTGCTATGAAAGGTATTAAGCAAGCTTTCGATCCACATAACATTATGAATCCTGGAAAAATGTTTGCCAAGGACTCTCGTAAAAGAGTGGTGGTAGAAAGATGACAACATTAAATAAGGGCCAGATTCAAAAAGCATTTAAAGAACGCCTGAATGAAGATGAATTATTAAACTGTATGCGATGTGGATTTTGTTTACCAACTTGTCCTACCTATATTCAATCTGGATATAAAGAGTCTCATTCCCCGCGCGGTCGTATCGCTTTAATGAAGGGCGTTGTCGATGGATTAATTGAGCCGGATGAAGATATTGAAAATACATTAAATGTTTGCCTTGGGTGCCGCGCTTGTGAACCTGTTTGTCCATCTGGCGTAAATTACGGACATTTATTAGAAGAAGCACGCGATATTATGAATCAAAATAAAAAGTTCTCTATGCCCGTCAAAGCTGTTCGCAAAATTGTATTCGAAGGCTTATTCCCTCACCAAAATCGCATGCGAACATTAACAGGACTAATCGGTTTTTATCAACGCTCTGGCTTACAAACGTTAACACATAAAACAGGCATTATGAAGTTGTTCCCAGAAACACTCGCAACAATGGATCTCATCTTACCAAAAGTACCTAAGATGAAAGAAATGAAAAATCGCCCTGAATTTTTACCAGCTGAAACAACAAAGAAAAAACGTGTTGCTTTCTTTACTGGCTGTTTAATGGATACAATGTTTTTGGAAACAAACAACGCTACGATGAAACTCCTTCAACTTGCTGGCTGTGATGTTGTGATTCCAAAAGAACAAAGTTGCTGCGGAGCACTACATGGTCATGCCGGGGAAAAAAGTGGCGCAAAAGAGCTTGCAAAACGAAACATCCAAGCCTTTGAAGATTTAAAAATTGATTATATTATTACAAACGCCGGTGGTTGTGGCGCGTATCTCGTAGATTATGACTACCTATTAAAAGATGATCCAAAATGGGCAGAACGCGCAAAACAATTTGTTACGAAAATAAAAGATATCACTGCTATTTTAGTAGAATTAGATTTTCATAAACGAACTGATTTACGCCTTCCTCCGCAAATTATTACGTATCAAGACTCTTGTCACTTGCGTAATGTCATGCGGACATCTTCTCAACCTCGTATGCTCTTACAAGCAATTCAAGGTGTGACATATCGTGAAATGAAAGAAGCGGATCGTTGCTGTGGTTCTGCTGGTATTTATAATATTGTACATTCGGAATTATCCATGGAATTTTTAGATTACAAAATGGAACGTGTTCATGAAACCGATGCAACAACAATTGTCACTGCAAATCCAGGGTGCTTACTACAAATGAAACTCGGCATTGAACGTGAAAAGCTTTCTCATAAAATGAGAGGTATTCATATTGTAGATTTATTATTAGAAGCAATTGAATCAAACTCGTAATATATGTAACAATGTGAAAACGGCTATCTCTTTCTTCTATGTAAAGAGATAGCCGCTTTTTTATTCGCTACAAGATTAAAAATATGTTACCGTCTATAAAAAAAGAACAACAAAAAGATTACAACTTTGTAAAAAAGCATCCATTATATTCCTCAAAAAAATGGTAAAACCCTTGATGTGAATGGTTTTCATCTTTCCTAAATAGGTAATTTCACCCAAAATATCACCTTTATAAGCAAGGCAGAAAATGCTGAAATTTCCTTTTACAATCTAGTTTTCTCGCATTTCATCTCTTATTTAAATCTAGGATAAAATAGGTAATTTTATAGTCTATGTATTTTTTTCCATCTTTTTTCCGGCAATTTGTATGCTACGATGAATTTGTCAGTCGGACAGGCTGTCAAAAATAAATCTGTGTGAGAACAGTTAAAAAACTTTTACATAGGGGGACACATATCATGAAAAAGCGTGTTTTATTATCTGTAGCAGCAGCAACTGCATTTACATTCGGAGCATCTACTCTTAGTGCCGAGGCAGCAACGGTACAACCATCCACAATAAAGGTTCAAAATATTCAGCATTCTAAAGCCTTTATGCAACATATGAATCAACAAGAATTACAAAAATACTTACAATCTATGGGAATTAACTCTCTAGCACAATGGAATCAAGTAAAATTCCAACAAGGGAACTGCTTCATTCCTGGTCAGCAACCAAACGTACCTACTACACCAGAGGTTACTAAACCAGAAACTACTAAACCGGTAGAACAAAAACCGGCTGAAGAAACAGCAAAACCAGAGGCTCAAAAGCCAGCTGAAGAAGCAAAAGGCTCTTTAAGCGAATTTGAACAACGCGTTGTTGAATTAACAAATGCTGAGCGTGCAAAACAAGGCTTACCAGCATTAAAAGTTGACGCTGAATTAAGTAAAGTTGCACGTGCTAAATCTGAAGATATGCAAAAAAATAACTACTTCGATCATAATAGCCCAACATACGGATCTCCATTCGATATGATGAAGAAGTTCGGTATTTCTTATAAATCTGCAGGTGAAAACATCGCACAAGGCCAACGTACACCAGAAGAAGTTGTACAAGCTTGGATGAATAGTGAAGGTCACCGTGCAAATATTTTAAATAGCGGTTACACTCACATCGGTGTTGGTTATGTTGAAAGTGGAAACTACTGGACACAACAATTTATTACGAAGTAAGTATATGAATTAAAACCTTTCTTTTTAGAGGGGGAGAGAGGATCTGGCCGCACATAGAAGCGGTCAGATCCTTTTTCTGTCCCATGCCATGTGAAACCAAAAGGAGACAATGAGTGCAGGTCTCCTTTTGGTCTTCATAGCCGCGACTTATATATTGGAAAATCAAAATGGACTTATATATATAAGGAGTCTCCTATTATAGAAGACTCCTTTTTTCCCTCTATTCGCGAGCAGTAAGACCTTCATCTCAAAATTCAGCGAAAACAAGACGTTAGGTTTTGGGATCAACTGCCCGGAAAAGCTCGATTGGTGAGGGCCGATAATCAGCGTGGGGAGATAAAGAAGCCCCCACTGATTAAAATTTTACTTTATGTTTCATAATTTTCTAGTATATATGAATACAAAATACAACACATAAAAGCAATAGACCCACAGCTAATCACACCGATTAGTAGATACAATCCCCATTGTAGTTTCAAAAACAAACAAATTAATATGATAAGCGACATGTATTGAAAAATACGCTGACTAAACAAACGTATTTTCTGTAACACAATCGGCTCCTCTTCTTTTTTTCTTCCTTTTTTAAATCCTTTACTAACCATAAAAAGAAACGCGCTAATCCCTATTATAAGACCCGTTTGAAATGGTATATCTATTCCAGTGCCAATAGCAAGAATAAACATATGAATAAATAATAAAAATAGCGATACATTCTCTTTAAATCTCATCACAATATAGTGGTCATTCTCATTAAACTTATATACGTAACGTGAGATTATATACAACAGACCATGAAAAAAAACAATAAGATAAGGAATAAATAATACCACCACTTGCTTCCTCGCATATTCATTTGGTTCACCATTCTGATTCCAGTGCACCGCTAGATAATTCGGTAAATTTGGATATAGAAACAACGTAAATAGAAGGCCAGCAAAAAATATACCCATAATATATTTATATCTTACCAAGTAATCTTCACCTCTCTTTTCTATTTACGGCTTCGATTTTCACAAAAAATTTCCTGCAAAAAATATCTTTCTCAACTAAACAGAAAAACTTTACTTGTTCGACGTTTGGAAAGATTTCATGATGTTATTTAAATAGCTAGGAAGTGGAACCTCTACTGTTATCTCTTCTTTTGTAATTGGATGTAAAAATGCAATCCGCATAGCATGTAAGGCTTGACTTGACATATATGTGGATTGTCCACCATATAACGTATCACCAATTAGTGGATGACCACTATGACTCATATGAACGCGAATTTGATGTGTTTTTCCTGTCTCTAATTGTAACGTTACAAGCGTTACATCTTGATGCTTAAAATATTTCTCTACCCGATAATGCGTTACCGCTTGATCACCTTTTAAAGAAACTCGGCGTCTTGTTGCATGATGTCGATCTCTTCCAATCGCTGCGTCAATTATCCCTTGCTTCTTTTTTACTTTCCCTTCCACCAATGCCAAATACGTTCTTTTAATGTTACGCTCCATTAATAACCGATCCATAATAGCACCAGCTATCCCATGTTTTGCAAATACAACGCCACCCGTTGTATCTTTATCTAATCGATGAATATGCCGTACTTTCGTCTCCACACCTTGCATTTGTAAATGAAAAGCAACAAGGTTTGCAAGTGTTCCTGTTCCACCTTTGCTAGAAGGATGCGTATCCATATGCGCAGGTTTATTTACAATTAATACGTGATCGTCTTCAAATATCACTTCTAAATCACCGAACTCCGGCTGGACACCATATTCTTCCTGGATAAACATATGAACTTGCAATTTATCTCCTTCTGCTAAAGGTTCACTCCATCGTTTTCGTTCTCCATTGACGATGATACCTTTTTCCATACGAAGTTGATGTAATAGTTTTTTTGGGACGCCCCATTCTTCTTTTAACAAAGAATCAATGCTGATACCGCTCCATTTAGCAGGAACCGTAATTTCACACCATTCTCCCTTTCTTTTCATTTCCATGCTTTATCCACCTTATTTCTATTGATTCTACTATTGTAACGGAAAATGATTCATTATGCATTGTTTAAAGCAAAAGACAGTCTATTGCATAGACTGCCCTCTAAGCACGTAATTTCTTCATTTCTCGTAACATTTGTTCTGCTTTTTGCTCATAAGATAAATCTTTAAAAAAATCTGCTAATCGCTTGTAGTCATTGTAAGCATCTAATAAATCATCTATCGTTTCTTCCTGAGAAACTTTTGGCTTCGATTTCATTTTCACCGGGTACCGATAACCGGACATCTCATGTATTTTATAATATTCTTCCTCCACTTGAATTACTTTCACAAGTTCCTCTTCTTCAGCATCCATTGTGTACCCATCAAATTCCCTCAGTAATTCATAAATAATATGAGTCCATTCATCTTTTGGGTAAAACCCTTTTTCTAGTCTATAGCCGACAATGCGATACATGTGCCCATCATTTTCTGCAAACTGTACAGTATCATTTAACTTAAATTTAAAATAGCGAAACATTGTCTTCACCTGCTTTTATATGTATTGTTCTTACCACATACTATTTGCAAAAAGAGGGTGATGCTATTCATAAAAAAAAAGCGCTCATCCTATAAGAGAAACTGCTAAAAAACTTTTCTTTTTGGGTGAGAGAGGAAATGAGAGAAGATCCACTTTTGTGTTCATATCTGCGATTGATATGTCAGTAAATCAAAATGAATATATATGGAAAGAATGGCGGATCAAAAAAGACCACTGAAAAACTTCCGTTTTTCAGTGGTCTCTCTACAAGATGAGCGCTTTTTTAATCCGATGATTTTACTTTTTTCTTTCGGAACGGCAGCCACCAGTTCCAATCTCCGAACATTTTCATTAAACTTGGTACAAGCATAAGTCGAATTATTGTTGCATCAAGAAAAATAGCAAGTGCCACACCGAGTCCCATTTGCTTTACTGGTAAAATATCAGTAAATGCAAATGCTCCTGTTACAACAATCATAATGAGAGCAGCTGATGTAATGATACGACTCGTTGATACAAGTCCTTCTAACGTTGCCGTATCATTATCTCCTGTCTCTTCATACAATTCATGAATACGAGAAATAAGAAATACTTCATAATCCATACTTAAACCGAACACAAGGCCGAATATAAAGATTGGTAACACGAATAAAACTGAACTTTCTTCCAATCCAAAATGCCCACCTTCAAATAGCCAAATCACAATACCAATGGTTGCGCTTAAACTAAGTACATTCATCACAATGGCCTTAATTGGAATAAGTATAGATTGGAATGCAAAGAGCAAAATAAAGAAAGTGGAACCGAATATGACGGACATCCCAACCACAACTTTATCTTTAATTTCATCCTCTAACTCTTGTTGAAATGTTGTCATACCACCTAAATAATACGTAATACTGTCATCTTTATACGTGTCTTTAAAATCACGAACCCATTGCTTCGCAATTTCCGTTCTCGGCTTTGTATCCAAGGAAATTTGAAGAGTTGTTTTATTTCCTTTTGTATATGCTTCCAGTACAGGTTCCACTTGCGTACGCTGTGGGGATTGTAACAATGTAGCAAACTGTTCAGGTTTCATACCGTTTAGTTCATCATATAGACTTTTTACTTTATATACATGCTTATCTTTTTTCAGTTTTTGAATAACATCTTCTAACTTCTGTAAATTTTCTTTCTCTATGACATTACTTTTCATCTCTAGTACTAGTGTAACATCGGCATGTGTTTTTACAATTTTGTTAAATGACTCTTCATACCTTTCATATGCAATTCGTGTATCACTTTTCTCTGGCAATGCTTCTACACCAGGAAATTGCAGATTAGCAGTGCGCAGCGGCAACAAACAGACAATAATAAACAATGTAACAACGATAATCATCATAATAGGATGCTTCATAACAAATTGAGCGAACTTACGCCATATATTTGAAGTGCGAGGTGCAGTTTGATCCCTTTTCAAGATTCGCTTCCCTATTAACGATAACAATGCCGGAAGAAGTGTAAGTGAAAATAACATACTCATTATAACAACAATCATCCCGCTAATCGCAACAGACTGAATATAATCAATTTCAAAGAAAAACAAACCGGATAAACCAACAAAAACACATAACCCTGAAAATACAATAGCACGCCCCGCTGTTTGATATGTGACAGCTATCGCCTCTTTTACTGTCCGATATGCCACTTCCTCTCGAAACCGATTCACAAACAGCAATGCAAAGTCAATTGATAGCGCAAGCCCAATCATAGGTGCAACATTTAATACAAAAATAGATAACTCTTTATCTACACCAATAAAATATAAAATGCCCATTGTACTAATAACACTCAGCGCCCCATTTAAAATCGGCAAGATGGAAGCAAGCAAGCTACCGAATGAAAATAGTAGTACAAGAAAGGCAATTGGCAATCCGATCATTTCTGCTACTTTCAAATCATTTTGTGTCCGCTCATTAATTTCTTCATTAATCTTTGGAAAACCTGTTGGTGATACTTTCAAAGTATCGTTACTTTCCTTTTCTATTTCTTTTGCAAATTGTAATGTCTTTTCATTCCGTTCTTTACTTGTTTTCCCGGAAAATAAAATTGTCGCATACGCAATATCGTCTTGTAACATTTCTTTATTTTCTAATGGATGATGGAATGAATCATACGTTTCTTTCGTTTGAATTCTTGTTGTAATGTCTTCGATTCTTTTTTGAAAATCCTCTTTTGAAATTCCTCTATTCTTCTGGAAAACAAGAAGGAGCGTATCTTGAGACTGTTTAAAATCTTTATCTAAAATTGCTTTTGTCGTTTGATAGTCTCCTTTTGTTTGGAAACCATCGCCCCCTAATACCCCTGGAAGTTTTGGTGCGAAAATGCCGAGTGCTATCGCTAACACAACTAATGTAATTATGACTGTATAGCGAAGTTGATAAAGAAAACTACCGAATTCCCCCCATTTATCTATTTTATGTACATTTGTCTTCACACATCTTCACCTACTTTATATAATTAGTGAATCTTTCTATATAAATCCAGTTTAATTTTTCGACATATAAGTTGCTGCGACGAAGAACAAAAAGTGACCGCTACTTGTTTTCTCTTTCTGTTTTCATTTGGCATGGGGCTGAAAAAGGATCTGACCGCTTCTATCCACGGACGGATCTTCTCTTCCACCTAAAAAATGGTTTATGTCGGTTTTTCCATTTGGATTTATATATATTTTAGCACATATTACCATAATCAATTAGAGAATTTGGTATGAAAAAAACGTCCGAAAAACCCGGTAATCTGAGCCTTTTCGGACGTGTCTCATCTCTCTTGATTCGTTCCAAATCGCTCTGAAAATAAGCGATGAAAATAAATAGCAATAATTAATGCAATACCACTTAAACAATAGCCAGCTAAAATATCAGTCGGATAATGTACAGATAAAATAATCCTACTTAATCCAATCCATATGATTAGCAATGCCATCGCAATCGTAATAACAACTTTCCCAGCCACATTTTTTACGTTTGCAGCAATGATATAAGCAAGAAATCCATACGTAATCATTGATAGCATAGCATGGCCGCTTGGAAAACTATATCCAAGGGCATCAAGCGCTTCATTTAAGCTCGGACGATCTCTTTTCATCATTTCTTTTATTCCTTTATTCACAAGATGTGTCATTAACACGACCGTAGGATACACAATCATCGCTGCATAGTAACGTTTCTTCCAAAACACGAACAGACTAAGAATAAGCGTGCTTATAATCCCAATTGCAGATCCCATTTTTGTAAAATATGTAAAAAACGCAAGTGAACTTTCTGTTTGTAATCCTCTTACAAGATCTTTCACATATATATCAAGTGTTGTTACATCATCTGCTTGTACTCTCCAAGCAATGAGAGCAAATGCAGCAAACAACAAGAGAATACAAGCGAGCTCATATCGATGTAATTTTCGTTTCAAATTTTTCCTCCTATTATGAAAAAATGCGGTTCCTATTTAGAAACCGCATTTTATTATATATCCAGTTTGTTTTTCCAACACATAAATCGCGACTATGAAAATAAAAAGGAATCTCCACTCATTTTCTCCCTTTGTTTTCACGCGGCATGGGGCGAAAAAAGGATCTGACCGCTTCTATGCCCGGCCGGACCCTCTCTCCCACCTAAAAGATTCAGTTCTCTGTTTCTATTTTCCTTTTGTTTTTAACTCTGTCCAGTAACGATCATACTCTTTTAATTTATTGTCTACATCAACAAGCCACTCTGTACGAGCTAATTCGTCTTTCGATAAGAAAATCATATGATTATCACGATACTCTTTACTGTGAAGTTCCCATGCTTTTTCATTTGGATTACTATATCCAATGGATTCATAGTTTTTCACACTTACTTTTTCATCCATTAAGTAGTTCATAAACTTCTCGGCAAGATCTTTATGTTTCGCACCTTTTGGAATTGCTAATGTATCCGCCCAAATTGTACCGCCTTCTTTTGGAACAACATACTCTACATCTTTATTATCTTTTGCAATGAACGCTGCATCTCCAGACCAGACTGTTCCAATCCAAGCATCCTCTGTAATAAACTTTTGTTTAATATTATCTGTATCAAATGCAAGTAAGTTAGGAAGTAATTTTTGCAAGTCAGCAGCTGCTGTCTTTAACTCTGCATCATTTTGTGTGCTGTTTGAAAATCCGTTCTTTTTCAGACCCACTCCTAACACTTCACGAGAATCATTTAATAAAGTAACATGTCCTTTATATTTCTCATTCCATAAGTCGCTCCAACTTGTTGGCGCTTCTTTTACATACTTTTTATTGTAAGCAATTCCTGTTACACCCCAAGTGTATACAAGCGAGTATTTATTCTCTGGATCAAATGAAGGTGTTTTAAAATTTGAAACAAGATTTTTTACATTTGGAATGTTCTTCTTGTCCAATGGCTCTAATAAATCCATTTTTGCCATCGTTTTAACCATGTAATCTGACGGTTGAATTAAATCATATTTTGCACCACCAGCTTGTAATTTCGCAAGCATTTCTTCGTTACTTGCGTATTTATCATAGTTAATTTTCACGTTATATTTTTTTTCAAAATCCTTTAACACTTGCTCATCAAAGTTATCAGCCCAGCTATAAATATTTAGCTCCTCTTTCTTTTCACCACAGCCAGCAAGTACACCGGCAACAAGGCTAAAGCTAATTGCTGCACCAGCTATTGTTTTCATCCATTTCATCGATTCATTGCCTCCTCGTTCTTTGTAATTCTCTCTTATAATGGAAGATGTCCTCCAGAGTTTTCTTCACCATCTGCACCTTTATTACGGAATATTTCCGATGCAACCATTAATCCAACAATAACAACAATTAATATTGTAGAAAGAGCATTAATTTCAGGTGTTACTCCGCGTTTCACCATACTGTAAATATATAATGGCAATGTTGTTGATCCTGGTCCAGACACGAAGAAACTAATCACAAAATCATCGATTGATAATGTAAATGTTAATAATGCCGCTGAAATAACCCCAGGTGCAATTCCTGGAAACGTTACATAACGAAACGTTTGCCATGGGGTTGCACCTAAATCATTCGCCGCTTCTTCTAAATCACGTCCCATACCAGAAAGACGTGCTGCTAAAATCACAACAACAAACGAAATACTAAATGTAATATGTGCAATAATAATGGTAACTTGTCCAAGTTCCATCCCAATTTGACTAAATAAAATGAGTAATGATAATCCCATTAAGATATCCGGAATTAGAATCGGTAAATATACAAGACCATTAATTGCTCCTTCAAAACGATATTTATAACGATGTAATGCAACAGCAAAAATCACGCCAAGAACCGTTGTCACAACTGTCGTCACGATTGCAATTGTAATACTATTTACAAATGCATCAATGACATCTTGCTTTTGAAACAAATCTGTATACCAATGGAAGGTAAATCCTTCCCATTCTGCGTTAATACGCGAATCGTTAAAAGAATATACCATTAGAACCATCATTGGAAAATACAAGAACAATAAAATCAACCAAGAATAAGATACTAAAAACTTCTTCATCTTTGTCTATTCCCCTCCGTTTCCGTATTTATATACTTTCGTCGCACGATAATATAAGTAAATTAACAGAACAGAGAACAGAACAACAATAATTGATAATGCAGATCCAAATGGCCAGTCACGCGCACCTAAGAATTGGTTTTGAATCACGTTTCCGATCAATGCTACTTTTGATCCACCCATGACGTCTGATACAACAAACATTCCGATAGATGAAACAAATACTAGAATCGAACCAGTAGCGACCCCTGACATCGTCATTGGCAATGTCACATTCCAAAATGCCTTCATTGGTGTTGCCCCTAGATCATATGCTGCTTCTAACTTACGTTTATCAAGCTGCTCAATCGCTGCATACACTGGTAAAATCATAAATGGAAGTAAAGAATATACCATTCCTAATATTACAGATGGTGTATTATATAATAAATTTAAAGGTTCATTAATAATGCCTAACTTCAGCAATAATGTATTTACAAGACCTTGTGAACGTAAAATAACAATCCATGCATATGAGCGCACAAGAAAGTTAATCCAAAACGGAATCGTTGCTAATAATAGAAGAATAGAACGATATTTACGATCAACAATTGTAATTGTATATGCAAATGGATAACCAATGAGTAAGCAAAGTACTGTTGTAATAACTGCAATTTTCACTGTTTCCCATAATGTATTCATATACAACGGATCAAACACGCGCGATATATTATCTAATGTAAATTGCATTTCCACTGTCCCGTATGCTCCGCGCTGTAAGAACGCAAATGCTAATACGAATACAAGCGGAAATAAAAAGAAGATTAGCAACCATGTAACTGTAGGTAATGCGAGTAGTTTCCCTTTTTTCAATTTAAGGTCACCTCATCCTCTTGCTCCCAGCCTACATATACATTATCACCGATACTCCACTGCGCTGCTTCTTCGGCAGTTTGATATGCCATTAATAGTTCTGATGTTTTTTCATCGCGTACATAAAGCTTTTCCATATTTCCAACAAATTCAACATCTTCAATATGCCCAAGATGGTATTCTTTTAAAATCGGGTGCTCAACCGAACGTATTTTTACATTTTCAGGGCGCACTGCTACGTAGCTTTCCCCATTTTTTATAATATTATTTTCACCAATGAACGTCGCAACAAACAATGTTTTCGGTTCTTTATAAATTTCCTTTGGCGTTCCGATTTGCTCAATATGTCCTTTATTCATAACAACAATTCGATCACTCATACTCATTGCTTCTTCTTGATCGTGTGTTACATAAATGAACGTAATTCCTAAATTACGCTGCAAATTTTTCAATTCACGCTGCAAATCTTTTCTCAACTTAAAATCAAGCGCTCCAAGTGGTTCATCCAGTAATAACACACGCGGATTATTTACGATTGCTCTTGCAATTGCAACACGCTGTTGTTGTCCACCAGAAAGTTTTGCAGGCTTACGATTACGGAATTCAAGGAGCTGCGTTAAGCGCATCGCTTCTTCTGCACGTTCTTTTTGTTCTGCAGCTGATACTTTTTGCATCTTCATACCAAAACAAATATTTTTCTCCACCGTCATATGTGGAAATAATGCATAATGCTGGAACACTAGGTTCATATGACGCTTATAAGGTGGTAAATCGTTAATTCTATCCTCGTCAAGTAAGACATTCCCTTTTGTAGGAGTTTCAAAACCTGCAATCATACGAAGTAACGTTGTTTTCCCACACCCACTCGGTCCAAGAATTGTTAAAAATTCTCCTTCTTTAATATCTAAAGAAAGAGGTGGTATAATCACTTGATCTCCAAAATGTTTTTCTACTGCTTCAACTTTAATAATCTTTTTCATTTTCCCGTCCTATCTACCTCAAATTTTCAATCTTTATATTCATGAATAAATATTAGTTTTCTATCAATTCTTTTGTTTCGATCCAAACAAAAACGATTGTTTAACAGCGTCCTTATCTATTCTTTATGTAGTATGTTTGATTCATTTTCGCATGATACATATGTCGAACAGAAAAACCCCTTCAGGCGAGAAGGGGTTTTTATCATACGGCTACGCCTACTGATAAACACCATCATCATTTTAACAACTTTCGTATGAATTTTAAAGCACTTTTTGTAGAAGAATAACGAATTTTCATATCAAATACTGTAGATTGGGATAAAATGCTTTTATAGTGTGAAAATGTGCGAAAACTTTGTTTTCCATGATAACTTCCTAATCCACTGCTCCCAACACCACCAAAGGGTAGATATGGCGTAGCAAGATGATATACAACGTCATTTATACACCCACCGCCATATGAGACATTACGTGTAATTTGTCTTTGAATTTCTTTACTCTCTGAAAATACATATAAAGCTAATGATTTAGGTTGTCGCTGAATTCTTTCCATGATGTCTTCTATTTTCTCATACTCTATAATCGGCAAAATTGGACCGAAAATTTCATCTTCCATAACGGAATCCTGCCATGTAATATTCGTTATAATACTAGGCTCAATATGCAGAGTTTCCTCATTATATTTCCCACCAATTTCAACCCTACCATCTTGTAAGAAAGAACATAATCTTTCAAAATGACGTTTACTGACAATCCGAACGTAATTTTCATTTTGCAGTGGTTTTTCGCCATATTGATTTTTAATTTCAATTCGTAGTGCTTCAATAAATTGTTCTTTTACAGAAGAATGAACATATATGTAATCAGGTGCAACACATGTTTGTCCCGCATTCAAGAATTTCCCCCAAACTATGCGCCTTGCTGCTATTTCTAACTTTGCATCATTATGCACAATACATGGGCTCTTTCCACCAAGCTCTAACGTAAGGGGAATCAAACTTTTAGCTGCCGCCTCCATAACAATTTTACCCACTCCAACGCTACCGGTGAAAAAAATATAATCAAACGGCTCTTTTAACAGTGCTGTGCTCTCTTTGGTACCGCCTTCAACAACCGCAACAAGTTCGGCCGGAAATAACTCTTGTAACATATTTGCAAGAAGACTAGAAACATTAGGTGTCAATTCTGACGGCTTTAATACAACCGTGTTTCCAGCGGCTATTGCCCCTACAAGGGGTGCAACCGCAAGTTGAAAGGGATAATTCCACGGAGCCATTACAAGGGTAACACCATAAGGCTCTGGAACCACTTTTCCTTTCGAACCAACATGTGTAAGTGCGGTACGAACGCGCTTCGGCTTACTCCATGAAGAAAGATGTTTCACTAAAAATGAAATTTCCTTTAATACGTATCCAACCTCTGTCGTAAATGATTCATGATCTGATTTATTTAAATCCAATTTTAACGCTTGAAAAATATCAGACTCAAAACGCTGAATCCCTTCATATAATCTTTTTAAATGTTGCTTTCTTTCTTCTATATTTCTTGTGTGACCTTTATAAAAATATGACTTTTGCTCGTTCACAATAGAAGTGATATCCATCTGCTATCCCCACCTTCTATATTTGCATTGCTATTTCAACATATAAATCACTACTATGAAAACAAAAAGTGACCTACACTTATTTTCTCTCTTTGTTTTCACTTGGCATGGGGCAGGAAAAAGATCTGACCGCTTCTATGCTTGGACGGATCCTCTCTACCACCTTAAAAAAAGGTTTTATATTGGTTCTTCAATATATATTCCACCTTTTACTTAACATTTTCCTACTCTTAAAGTTTAATTATATACGAGTTTGCATTTCATATAAAATACATTTGCTCATAAAAAAAGCTGTTGAAAGGAAAACCTTCAACAGCTTCTTCATAATTAACGATATAAGCGAACTGCACCTGCAGACTTATCATCCGATTGGCCAACTACTTCAAATTTCAGGCCAAGTTTTGGTAAAATGCGTCCTGCATCTGGAATTTGCTTATTAATATAAGCTTTAGAATCGTCGAACTTCGCAACACCTGGTAGTCCACTGTATTCAAATGTTCCACGAGTTGGTGATACAACTTTCCATGCTGGTGTTTGATCGAAAGAGAACGCTGCATCAGCAATTTGATAACGTGTGCTATCTTTAAATGTTGGCTTACCATTTAAAGTTCCTGCAATTGCTTCAGGATGAGAATCAACTACACCAAGGAATCCGTATCCTGGATGCACGCCAACCCAGTTATCTGTATAGCTTGAGTCTGCATACCATACAACCATACCTGTGTTATATACTGGACCGCGAGCATATTTTAACGCTTCATCAGCACCAGCAGAGTTTCTCCACTCTACATAGTAGTTGTGCTTTTTCTTTTCAATTCCAGTAGAAGCAACGAAGCCATCTAGTTTGAATTTTGGTGTACCTTCTGCATCATCAGAGAATACAACATTACCATCTACTGTTAATGTTGCATTATCAAGAGTAAATCCATCTAATGCTAAACCACCATCAGTAATATATTCAAATACAAGCTTCACTTTCTTACCTTTAAATTGGCTTAAATCATAAGATTTGTCTACCCATTTTCCAAGAGTGGTATCTGCACCACCTTTTACATTTTTATTACCAATTGTATCGATTAATGTTTTCGATCCATCTTCTGCTACTGCATGTACTTCTAAGAGATCATAGTCTGTTTCAATTTCATATAATGATTTGTAATCAAACTTTGCATTTGTTGCATTTGTTAAATCAAATAAAGGTGTTTCTAATGTTGTATGAAGATCATCACCTTTTGTACTATAGTAGTACTTCTTACCAAACGCAGGCTGAATTCCTTTTACATCTTTATCCGGTAAATTAACACGGATCAGACCTGGGCGATCCGTTTTTGTTACGCTTTGATCTAAGTATGTTGCATAACCAATTCCTCGGTTTAACTTATCATAATCTAATTCCACAATATTCGCCCAGTTTCCACCAATTGTTTTTTGGAAGAACTCTTTGTTTTGCGGAGAGAAACTTGTTGGCGTTGTTCCAGCAATTTTACCTGCCCAGCTACCACCACTCATAATAGACCATGACTGAACTGGCTCGCCGCCGCCAGAATATTTTGTATCATACTCATCTGGAAGACCTAAATCATGACCATACTCATGCGCGAATACACCAACTGCTCCATCTTCTGGTTCAATTGTGTAGTCAAACGCTGCCATTTTCCCATTCCAGTATGGTACTTTTGATTTTGTACCTTCTATTTCATATGGTTTTTGACCAACTGTCCAACGATGTGACCAAATTGCATCATCACCCAATTTGCCACCACCAGCTTCTTGTCCAACACCAGCATGGATAACCATTAAGTGGTCGATCAAGCCATCTGGTTGATTTTGATTGCCATCTTTATTTACATCATATTGATCAAATTGATCGAATTCTGATAAATCAAGACCGCTATCTACCGCTGCTTTTAATGCATCTTTGATCAGGTCACGAGGTCCTAGTGGTCCTTTATTATCATGACCATCTCCAGCATCTGCGCCGTAATCAGCAGCTTTTCCTGGAACTGTTAACCACTTTGTAACTGTTCCATCTACTGTATAGCTACCGCCAGATTGTTCCTCATAATACTTCTTAAATGTTTCAATTTTGCTTCCATCATCTAATGCAAATGGTTCGTCACCAAATAACATTTTTTGATAATGTTCTTGGTTAAAATCACTAGAATACATATAACCAGGTTCTTTATCAATATTGTTATGTTTGAAGTCAGCATACTCTACAAGTAAAACAAGTACTTTGTCTTTACGAACTTTTCCATTATACTCTTTTGCCTTTGCAGAAGTAGTTGGCACTTTACCATTTAATGCGCCTTTAGCGGGAACTGCTCCAGCTCCATTACCATTTGCTGGTGTTTCTAATTTTTCTTTTGTATCTGTCTTTGCATCTTTAACCTTCTTCAGGAAATCAGACGCTTCTTTTGTAACAGAATCCCCAGTTGTTTCTTCTTTTCCAGGTTTGTCACCCTTCTTTTTCTCTACATACTTTTCGACAGCTTTCTTTGTTTCTTCATTTGAAGCTGATGAATCAATCACTCCTCGGTTTTTAAGAGCATTAGCTAAGCGCTCTTCTGGAATTAAATGATCATCAATTGGACTTGTAGATACTGTTTTTGCAGGTGTTTCTGCATAAACAGACTGGCTACCAGCCCCAAACGAGCAACTAAGAACAGCTGCTACAGCAAGTGTTGATAACACTTTAAACGGTTTCTTTTTCATCCCTTTTTTCCTCCCCCAATAAAATATGTACCAATATTTAGATAATAATAAAAATTCAGTAATTTTTCAATATTTTGTTTGATTTTGTGCTATTTTGTAACTTTCGTAACATTTTTGTAAAAATTACATATTTTCCACAAAATATTTCTCCATATATCAGTTATTTCTGAAGATATTGATAATTTTTGATAAAACTATTACAATTTCTTTATAGAATGACAAAACAATAACTTTTTATTGATTTTACCTACAAAATATACAATAAATTAACATTATTTTTACCAAATTAACTTTTCGAAATATTATAATGTGTTTAAAAGATTGTTTATTTTGTACGATTCATTACATATTAGGGAGGAATACACTTTGTACAAAGAAAAGGCAGATACGCTAGATCAGGATTGGATTGATTTAATGCTTGAAGCTTTAGATGCTGGGATTGCTATTCAAGATATCGAACACTTTTTCCAACGTATGAACCAGCCTACCAGAAACTAGCAGAGGCGTTCTTTTTAACGAAATTTGTGTTATAATAATGACATCATAAGCCGACTACATACTTACAGAAAGGTGCACAAAGATGATAGGAGAACGTATAAAACGCCTTCGGTTGCAAAGAGGGATTTCTTTAACAGAACTTGCTGAAAAAGCAGGTGTTGCAAAGTCTTATATTAGTTCCATTGAACGTAATTTACAAAAGAACCCTTCCATTCAATTTCTTGAAAAAATTGCTAATGTTCTGCAAATTCCCGTGGATACGCTCCTTCATGACGAAATACCATCCGAAAATCAATTGGATTCGGAATGGACACATCTCGTCAAAGAAGCCATGAACTCCGGTGTATCAAAAGAACAATTTCGTGAATTTTTAGAGTTTACAAAATGGAAGAGAAATCAGAAATAATATATACGAAAAGAAGTGCATACTGGGGGGCACTCTTTTTTTAGTTACAAAAAAAGCGGGGAATCCCCGCTTTTTTGTCTGTTATTTCCTTATTGATTATCTCTCTTCGCCTTCAGTTTGGTTTGCATTGAATGTCCATTCTAAGTTTAATTTATCGCCTTGGAATTTATTTTGCTCTTGACCATTTTCTTCAAATACAAATTGTACCCATAGGTAGTCTTCTGTTCCAGCTTCTAAGCCACCCTTTTCACCCCACTCTGGAGCAAAGATGTCTTTTGCTAGAAGATCTGGATCAGCATTTTGTAAATCTGCTAATGTTGTTTCATATACAGGCTCGCTTTGTTTATCCCAGTTCCAAATAAATTTCACTTTAATATGCTTACCGAAATCTTCCCCAGCGTTATCACCTTTCGCATCTGTAACTGAATATTTCGTTGCTAATTTAACATCTTTAATTGCTAACGTGCCGCTGTTCTTTAATAAGAATTCTTTCTTAACAGAATCGCCTGGTTTAAGGTCCTTAATATCTACAATTGTTTGAGGGTCCAAAGTAAGATCTAATGTACCCGCTGCAAACGTATTGTTCGATACTTCTTTGTCACTAAAGTAAGCGAATGTTCCTCCACCGATTAAAGATAATCCCAATGCCGCTGAAGCGACTCCCATACCTAATTTTTTCTTTAAACTCACTGTAAATTCCCCCTAGCTATTTTTTTTATTGTTATCTCTTAATGTAGGATAAGAGGTATAACCAATAGAACGCCTGTTATTTTTCTACGGCCAATGTATATACAATACCCCTTGAATTTATCTGTTCTTTAAAAGCTACCTTATGTTCATTATAAAGAACGTAGAGGTGTAATTGCAACTATAAAATAATATTAATTTTGAAACTATTCTCTATTCATCCTTAAAAAGACTTAATCCTTCCGATACTTCATTTGAATATACTTTTTATTAAAATATAATCCACACCATACTAAGCCAAGCCCTATTAAAATCATACTGCTTTGCTGCGTACCTGTACGTGGTAGCTGCCAGTTACTATTAGAATTTATGGATGCAGGAGGTTGCATTTGATTGCTTCCCATTTCATTTTCGGTACCCTCACCATTGCCGGTTGGTCCCTCTGCATAAAAAATAAATTTTACTATTGTTTGTAATCCTTGATACTCATTTCCTAACTCTTTAGGAACATGTATCGTATAGATAAGCTCGTCAGTTCTATCAACTGCTAATGTACGCTTTTCCATACTTTGAAGTTCTTTTAGACTTCCCTCGTACAGCACTCCCTGTTTATCTTTTACAGTGACCGTAAGAGCTTCATATAATTTCGTAGACCCCTCTGAAGCCTCGCTCTTTATACTATATGATAATTTCTTTGTTCCTTCATTACTAATACGTATACTTCGATTTTCCCAGTCTCCTGGCTTCATATTTGAAACATGAAATAGTACTTCTTTTGGCTCAAGACTTATATCTATTTCTCGCCGCTCCTCTGCATACACTTGGTCAATATTTTTTGTAATACCAATGAAAACTACTAGAATCAGACATATACTCATGATAAATAACCACTTCTTATTCATGTGCATCCCTCATATAACAAGAATTGGTATGAAAAAAAGGCAGGAAAAACCTACCTTTTTTCTATCAATCCTATTATTTTTCTGACCCTTCTGTTTGTTCTGCTTCAAATGTCCATTTCAACTCAAGTTTATCACCTTGGAATTGATTTTGATCTTGCTTATTATCTACAAATTCATATTGTACCCAAAGATAATCGGAATCACCATGCTTCAAACCACCCTTTTCAGCAAACCAACCTGCAAAAATACTTTCTTCCACTGCATCTGGAGACATAGCCTTTAAATCAGCCAATGTCGTTGAGAAAATAGGTTCACTTAATTTATCCCAATTCCAGAAGAAATTCACACGGATATGCTTACCAAAGTCTTCTGAATTATCTCCTTTTGAATCTATTACATTATAATTAGTTAATAATTTCACAGTTTTTATATCTAATGAACCATTATTGACAAGCTTAAAGTCACGTGTCATTTTATCCCCTGGCTTAATATTATCAACATCAATAATCGTAGTTGGATCTACAGAAAGATCTAATGTACCTGCTGCAAATGTATTATTTGATACTTCCTTATCACTAAAGTATGCAAATGTTCCTCCACCAATTAAAGATAGTCCTAACGCAGCTGATGCAACACCCATTCCTAATTTTTTCTTAATTCCCATTCCATATTCCCCCTGAACTTCATTTTTTTATGTTAACCTCTACATTTGTAGAAGGTATAACCCAAAAATCAGTGGTTTTCATGTACAGCGCTTGAATCTTGTTTCTGCACTTCTTCTTTATTCTATTCAGGCTGTTGTAATACTGGATTGGTCTTTTTCGCTTATTGAGCTTGATTGACTTGTTCTTGTTTAGGGTTTGACGGTTGCTTTATTTCTTCTTGTTTGTTTGATTTTTTTTGCTCAGAAGAAGGTACGACTTGTTCTTGTGTAGGGTTTGATGGTTGCTTTGTTTCTTCTTGGCTGTTTGACTCTTTTTGCCCAGAAGAAGGTACGACTTGTTCTTGCGTAGGGTTTGATGGTTGCTTTATTTCTTCCTGGCTGTTTGACTCTTTTTGCTCAGAAGAAGGTACGACTTGTTCTTGCTCTGTTTTTCCAGACGTGTTATTAACCTGTTGCGCTTTTTTCTCTTCTATTTTCTTTTGTAGGGTTAGAATAAATCCTTCCATTTTTTGTACTGATATTTGCTTATCAACATTATCCTTAATACTCCCTACTTTAGTAAAACCCGCTTGTACATATTGAAGCACTTGCTTACTTGAATCGCTATTATTTACTCTTACATTTTCTACTGATTGCTTATAATAATCTTCTATTTCTGTATATATGTGTTGCAAGGCTTCTCGTTCCACTTTCACTTTTTCAAACTGTTCTCTCCATTGCTGCGCTTTTTGTTCGAGTACTTCTACAGAATCAGCTTGCGTTTCCTTATTCATTCCTTCAGTTCCATTTAAAATCAAATTCTCATGCTGTTGCGTTTCTTTCACCAAAGTATCAATCGTTTTTGGAAATACAATTGCAGTTGAAACAGTAGAATGTATTTTTGTCTCATTTACAAAAGCAGCCTCTGTATACGTAACTACTTGTGATCCCATATAGAAAGCTATTGAACACATACATGGTAACATGAGTATTGTTTTTATTTTTTTTGATGATTTCATCATTCCAACCTCTCCCATTACTCGCATTCAATTCTCTATAAAGAACATAATTTCATTATATAGAATAAAATCCGAAAATCAAATAAAAAATATAGAATTTTTTTACATTTTTTGTGACATATGACCTTTTTGTATGGTAAAAAAACCTAATTCTATCAATCTAATCTCTCGTATACATATCTCCGTATAATAGTTCGAAAATAATATATATAAATAGACTATCAATTTGATAGCCTATTTATATAATTATTTCTCGCTACCAACTGTTTGCTGTGCATCAAATGTCCATTTCAGCTCAAGCATATCTCCTTGGAATCGATTTTAATTTTTTTCCATTATCTACAAACTCAAATTTCACTTTAAATGTATTCTTGTTTCTCGCCTTAATTCCCTTCTCCTTTAATAACTCCAAAAGTGCATCATTATTAACTGGTATTGAAGGTTTCCCCAATAATATCTTTATATTTATAATCTCTAAAATGAAGAAAATAACGGAATTATACAGATTGTCCTACATCTGCAGATTTCTTTTTCTTTTCGCTATCAATGCTACGGATTGCACTAAAAATAGAAATTGCAGAGTACCCAAGTAAACATATGCCTGGAATAATTAAAAGTAAGGCTGCTCCTGCTTTTGAATTCGCATAATTCAACAAATATCCCACATATGGAACTGTAATATTTCCATATTTCCCAATAACATTTTCTGCTAAGACTGGTTTTAAATCCGGCCCATTATTATTGTCACCTTTCGTTTCATACATTACTTTCCCATTTACGTTTTTCACATCAATAATACGGTGAGTTACAATTTTTTTATCGCTTTCTTTAAAAGTAATTACATCGTCTTTTTTATATTTAGATCCATCTTTCGTTGGTTCGATTGCAATAATTGACCCTGTTAAAAATGTTGGTTCCATCGATCCAGATAGTACTGTTTTAAATTGATATCCCATTACAGTCGGATCCCCGCCGCTTGCTTTTGATGAGATGACAATAAACGCTAAAAAAACCATTAACGCAAATAAAACAAATGAGATGACGTTACTCATAATCTTCCAAACTAGTTTCATCATTATCTCCTCCTCTTTATTATGTATATGCACGTAAAAACTAGGATATCCTAAGTTGTTCTTAAAAAAGAACTCAAGTCAATACTATAATGAACGAATGAAAAACGCAATAAAAAATAGGCAATTGATCATTGCCTATTCCACTTCTGAAACCGCATTCTTTTTAGCTCGTCTTACCACATATAAACCGATTATTATTAAAGCAATAATTCCAGCTCCAATACTTACCATCAACCCAAAAGGATACGTAGGTTCAGCTGGCTTTATATTTTTTTTCGGCATTGCAAATGTAACATCTTCCTTAGAAAGAACATTAATACTTTCAATCTTTTGATTGTTTTTCGTCACGTCTACTATTCCAATTACATCCCCGCGATGAATCCCCTTTTGATATAGTTTTTCTTTATCAACCGGAGCCGTTCTAAAGACTGTTTTTACATTCTTACCTTCATCTTTCTTCAACATCAATTCTGCACTTTTTTCAAGTTCACAATCTATATTTTTATCTAAATATGTTGCTTTCTGATGCCAATTATTTTTATCTAAAACCATTTGCTTAGCAAATTGTGAGAAAGAATGATCTGCAATTTGACGCATATCTTCGTAAATCTCTGGTCTTTGTGACGCCATCACAACATTGACAATACGATTACCATCTTTCTCATTTAATAATACAAGTGTATTGCGTGCTTCATTTGTAAAACCTGTTTTTCCACCAATACTATATGGATTTTCGAAATAAGTAGCCTTATTAAAAATAGAAACCGTTTGTCTAGATGTTGTAACCGTTGTTCGTTTCGTATTCATAGCTTGTAAAATCTCAGGGTATTGTTGAACCCCTCTCGTGATCATTGCCATATCATATGCCGTCGTATAATGATTCGGATCATGTAAACCATTCGGCGTTACAAAATGACTATCCTTTGCCCCTAACTGCTTCGCTTTCTCGTTCATCATATTCACAAAGTTTTCTATACTTCCACCAATACGTTCACCAATTGCATACGCAACATCATTTGCACTTAATACCATTAAAATTGTTAGTGCTGTATTACGATTGATTGTTTCACCTACCTGAAATTCAAGCTGATAATTACTCTTTTCCTGATCTAATGCAGGTTGTGAAAACGTAAATTGCTCCTCTGGCTTCGTATGCTCCATTAATAAAATAGCAGTCAATACTTTCGTCATACTTGCCGGAAATGCATGTTGATGTGCATTTTTGTCATACAAAACATCCCCTGTTTTTGCATCAATTGAAACTGCAAACTGCCCAAACACATTTGGACCCGGACCAGGTGCCGGCACTGGTTCAGTTCCAGTTTCAGCGTACAATGTCATAGGCGTTAAAAAGAATAAACAAATCACCATAATAAAAACCGAAATTTTCTTGCAATTTACCATATGACTCTCCCTTTTCTATTTTCTTTTACCTTATATACTAATTCTACCAATCCGACATTAAATTGGTATTTAAATGGAAAATTAATTGCCGTTTTTCACTATATCATAATTTTACAAGAAAAGACATAATCATGCGCATAAAAATAAGAAGGACTCATTCTTACTTGTCCTTCTCATCAGCCAATAAATCTATTAAATTATTCCCTGCTTCCTCTTCTGTAATCTCATCGGTCATTCCCATGAAGGACCAACCCTTTGAATCTACCCATTCAATAAACTCATCTAAAAACTCATCATGAGAGACATCAACATCAAGAATCGCACCATTTATTGAGATCGTTCTATTTCTAGATACACGTATCTTGAAAGATTTTCTTACCATTTGTATATACCTCTTTAATCTATAAAGTATTTATAAATCTATTTTCTGTTTCTGTTATACCCTATTTCCACGAAATTGTAAAAAGAAGATCCTACCAAAACAAATATAAATTTAATATTTATTTGCTATGTTGCTTAATATAATCCTCATAAGTAGTTATTGCACTAGCATCACCAGCACCAGCTTTTGCACTGTTAAACACATTTCTCGCTTCCAATCTGTTTTGTCCGATATCAAGATCATGTAAAATACGGTGAACATATACTAAAGCTGTTGTATCATGATTTTGAATTGAAATATGAAGCAATTTTCTAGCTCGGTCTAAATCTTCCTTTAAATTGCCTTTAGTCAACGAAGCAGCTTCTTTTAAAGTGGTATCAATTAACTTGAATCCCCATTCGTTCACTTCCCAATCTGGAGCATCGGTCTTCTCTAGATTTTCATACCTTTCCCAACCAGTAATCGTATTTAAATCACTATGCGTTTCTCTTATCTTCATTCCAATATCTTTTGATTTATCTACCTCTTCGATTTGCTCAGTCTTTTCAGCATTCATTTCTTTCTTATCTGTTTTATAAAACAACATAATGCCACCGAATATTAATCCAAATAAAACAAGATACCCAACAAGAATAATTCCTTTTCCGCTCCTTCTAAACAAAGTGATACGCCCCTTCAAATTATTTCCTATTTTAAATTATATCAATTTTAAATTGTGTTATAGGATAAAATTAATATTTAACTTAATGAAACGCAAAAAATCACTTCAGCTTCATGAGTGAGTAATTCTCTTACTATTTACTATTAAACTACATGAAAATGTGCTCCCAACAAAATATAAATGTGTTATTCTACCAGGTTCCATTTTAAACATTGTAGTTAAAAACTATTGTAAGGTGCCACTTAATTTTGTATAATCAAACCAACAGAATTATCAGACATATATAAATTATCACTTTTATCATGATCCCGTAGCTCAGCAGGGAGAGCGCCACCTTGACAGGGTGGAGGTCGTGAGTTCGAGCCTCTCCGGGGTCATAAAACTTAATAGTATCAAGGCTTGAGAGGACATTCTCAAAAGCTAAAACTGTGGAGGTCTCCATCAGACACCACAAGTTAAATGAGGACTACTTCTAGTCAGCTAATCAGCTAGCTCGGGGGTAGTCCTCTTTTTTTTGTTTCTATAAAACTGAGAAAGGACTGATAAGAAAATGCTACTTAAGTTTGCTATGAAGGACTTCAAGGAGGAAAAAGAGTTCGCTAATCTGTCTCCTCGTACTATTCAAGCTTACATGGCTACACTGCATGAGTTCCAAGCGTTCTGCTCTGAGAGGGAACTTATTGATACACGAGACATTAGAGAAGCAACTGTTAAGAGCTATCTCATGTATTGCCAAAAGACGAGAGGGAACAACGTAGTAACTAGAAATACCAAGCTTCACCATCTCAAGATTTTCTTTAACTATTTACAACATGAGGACGTTATCACTGAGAAAGAAAACCCTATTCGTAAAATGAAGCTGGCTAAAGAGGATATAAAAATTGAGGTTTTTCAAGATGAACATATCAAACAAATGCTTTGCTACTATAGGAGACTTAAAGCAAGAAATAAAAGCTTCCACGCTTATCGAGACCACACTATTATTGTTTTCCTTTTAGGAACTGGCTCAAGGTTAGGAGAGCTTACCAATATACGCTGGAGTGAATTGGACTTGGTAAACCAAACGGTAACCCTATTCGGTAAAGCTCGTAAGCAACAGACTGTCCCTCTCACGGACAAGCTTGTAAAAGAGCTTTGTGAGTACAAGATGTTTGTAGAACGTGAGCTAGGTAAAACCCCTGAGTACGTCTTTACTACTCGGGAAGGTACTCAGCTTACACCTAATGGTATCAAACTCATATTTAAGCGGCTCAAACAAGTAATGAACTTTAAAGATGTTCGCTTATCAGCTCATACTTTCCGTCATACTTTTGCTCATCGTTGCTTAATGGCTGGCATGGACGTTTTTACTCTCCAAAGAATGCTGAGACATAGCAACTTGAGAATGACTGAGAGGTATCTTGCTCTTTGGGGAACTGCCTTGAAAGAGCAAAACGATAAGTTTAATCCACTTAATTCACTTGAGATTTAAGACAAATAAAAAGAGAACCCTGCTCTAGTTTGGCGACCTGACAGGGTTCTCTCTTGGAGGAAAACTCGAAGGAGCTTTCTTGTTTGCTATTGTATCATGCTCATTGGTACTAGCTCAAGGGGTGTTCCTTCTATAAAGATGGAGGGACTATATAATATGAAGGAACTAAGAAGCCACCAAGTATTTGATTCATTAGACCAACTCAACGAGTTTACTGATAAGGTGCTAGCTCAAGTGGAAATGAATGAACTAGATAGAAGCGTATTTATTATGCTGAGCAGGTACTCTGTAAAGGTACTAGGAGTTTGCTGGCTCAAAGTAAACACAATAGCAGAAGCTCTAGAGGTTAGCTATAAGACTGTACAGAGAAGCCTAGCTCGTTTAGTAAATAAGAACATAATCAAACGAGTGGAAACTATGAGGGCCGTCTCTGGGGGTTATGGAGCTTCCCTTACTATTATGTGTCCTATCGGGTTGTCCTATCGTGAGGAAGATGTAGAGCCTTGCCACGCACCTACTGAGGAGGAAACTGAGCAGGATATAATTTAACTTATCGAGCATATACTACATGGTATCCGACTCAAGGAAGTACGTGTGCTACATTAAATACTGTGGAGGAATGCCATGTAGTATGCTATATGGGTTGTACTATGTAGCTCATCCTCGTGATAACAAAAGAACAAAAACACACGAGTAAGGTTGATTAGTAAATCTATCTAGACCAATGTATAGGGAAATATTTACATATGTTTCTGAGCAGGATAACCTAAGGGAGACTTTTTTCACAAAAAAGACCCTTGGTTCATCTGTTCCCCAAACAGGTGAACCTCTTTTTTATTCCAATGAGGACGGACTGAAAAGTCTCCTCAAAAAAAATAAATTAAAAAAATTCTAATATGGTTTTCCTTATAGGGGTGGGTCGATGAGAAGGACTAGGGGGTTGCTCAAAGGGGTAAGCCGACTAGGATGACTGTGGAGGGTAGCCTCAAGAGTATATCTATTAAACACAATATAGTTCCTTGAAAGTATTAAATCTGTAAATGTTAACTACCGACACATCCGTATAGGGGTATACTTATATATTTAGGGGGGGAGGATATAGCTGGAAGCTAGGAAGGAAAGCTGAACAGGTAAGCTAGAAAACTAGACTCGCAGAGCCTTCTGATAAGCTCACAGAGAAGTCCTAGTGCCTTATTAGTACAAACACATTAGAATGATTTATAGAGCCTTATAAGGCGTTCTCATTAGCATACTACATAGTCCTTCTCATATGTATTACCTATGTAGTAGCTAATAGGGTATGCATACTTAGTCCTGTCTCATTGTGTATCATATCCCTATGAGTACGGTACTGTGTAGGTGTAGATACATAGGGTGTACTGTATAGGGTAGATGTATAGGTGTACCTGTAGCAGTCCTACCTCAAGGGTACAACAAAGAAAGAGCCACCTGTGTAGGTGACTCAATGGCTTGTATCTATAAAGCATCTTCCTGCTCTGCCATCTGAATAGGGTGAAAGCCTACCGTGTAATTTGAGGTGGCATCTACGATAGTACTCGATAGCTTGAGACTCTGTGGGGAAAGTCTTGGAGTGTTTGAATGAGCCTTTACTAATATGAGTTTGCCAGCTACCCCTAGACAAGCTAGCACCTTTACATTCTTTGTTGGCACTATTACCTGCGACACTTACCTCTCTCAGGTTATCCCATGTATTTAGGGTTTTATCCCTGTTAACGTGGTCAACAACATAACCATCTCGGATAGGTCTGCCTAGCTTCCACTCCAGAGCTAGCTTGTGCAAGTTCTTGACCCTATCATTAATCCTAACTTGTGGGTATCCTTTTGTTTTGCTAGTAACAGCAGTCTCTATAATAGGGAAGTCAACTGAGAAGGTAAACTCTATCTTAGTCCCATCTCGTTTGGTTACTGTGTAGATACGCTTATCATCTTCAATCCTCCAAGGTGTAGGCTTAATCTTATGATTAACATACGAGCCTACTGAGGTAGTAACTGCGTCAGTCCACCCTTTAAAGTAGCCCTTGTCAGCTCGGCAAATCCTTTCCAATTTAGAGTCTACCTTCCTCATGTTAGCACGAGTTAGCGACTCCCCTTGAGAATGCCAATATTTGATTCTCTCCACAATCAACTCTCTAGTCCATCTCATTTGCTTACTCATTATCCTTGTCCCCTTTAAGTTTTCGCTTATTGATTTCATGATAGAGTTTGCCTTGACTGATACCTATCTGAGAAGTGATTTCCTTAACACTGTACTCTCTTGAGTCATACATCTTGAGAGCGGTCTTCACCTTATCATCATCCACTCTAGGACGCCCTATGTGGGCACCTCGCTTTCTAGCGGCTTCTTGTACTTCCTTAACTCGTTCAACAATTAAGTCTCGCTCTAGCTGTGCTATGGAGGCTAACAAAGTTAGGGTAAACTTACCAGTACTGCTTGACGTGTCTATATTCTCCTTGAGGGAGACAAATGTTACTCCTTCTTTGTCCAGCTCGTCAATCGTTGTTAGGATATCCAATGTGTTCCTGCCTAGCCTTGAGATGGATTCTACTATTAAGCTGTCGCCCTGCCTTAACAGTTCCCTTACTTGCTTTAAGCCTTCACGTTCCTTAGTGGTTCCTGTAAACTTCTCAGTTACTAACTTGTCATATCCGTATACTGTTAAGGAGTCTATTTGTCTGTTTAGGTTCTGCTTATCAGTGGACACTCTAGCGTAAGCAATTCTCATTTGTATCATCTCCTTTGTTATTAAGGATAGTTTATCATGAGGAAGATTTATTTGTAAACACTAAATGTAATCTTATTTGTAATAACTTTATGGAATCTGCAAAAGGCTTGCCTACAGTGTTCCACCTCAAGGGGATGACTATTACATAAACTATCGTTTTATGTAATCTTGGAGTAGACTCTAAGGAATGACTATGCGTACGCTAACGAGCTAGGATATCTCGGATTCACATAACACAGCATTACTATTCTACCAGTTACTACTATATAGTTCTGATATGAGTTTAGCTAAAAAGGATTGCATCGAGGTCGGGGTTTACCTATTTAGCACACCTCTGTATATTACCTGTGAGTATGTAACTTACAAGTAATAAAAGGCCAATTAGAATACTTTCAAATCAATTATATAGTGACCTAGAAGTTATTCTAATCGGCTTCTCTTGTTTAAGATCCAGGTCTGATTCGTTATACACAAAAGTGAATCTATCGAGAGGGAAGTTTTCAGGATTTTGGTTTGCCAGGCGCCTGAAAAATCTAAGTAAAATTTAAAACTTCGGGTCTAATTCACGAGATAATACGCTAGGTTTTACAAGAGATAAGCCGTCCTAATGTATTTGTATTCCTTCGAATATACGTACTCAATTTCGCTGATAATTCTCTAGGAAAAACGATTATAAAATACGAAATAATAAATTTAAGATGCAAAAAACCGCCCTTACAGGCGGTTTTCTTTTACACTTCTATATCTTTTCCCCCTGTTACCACTTTATCTCTCCACAACACTAGTAGTTTTCTAAATTCAGAGGTTTCAATTTTACACTGATTATTTGGGGGATCCATAAAAAAGTTAATAGCACTTGTATAATTAGGTTCAATGTAGACGGCTGCCACATTTCCTTCTATTTCATATTGCGGGAATTTTCCGCCTACTACATTATCTAAAACCTGTATATATTCATCTGCCTCATCGTCTAAAATATCTTCTAAAAATGAGAAATAATAGAAACCTCTTTTGGCAAACGTATTCGTAATCCGCCAAGTCCATCACGATAAAATTCGTATGTATATTTCATTTTTCACCTCCTTGTATAAACAGGATACGCAGTTATTATCTCATTGTTTTTTATAATCATTTCTACTTTAAATCCATGAGATGTTTGTCCTACATACCTAACTGTATCCGTATGCTTCTTTGATAGAATCAAGTACCTGTACTTCATCCCATTCTTTAGGGAAAAATGAAGAAAGGGCTGTTTTTGTTTCACCGCCTACTTTTACTTTTGCTTTATATACCCCTACAGAATTTGGTGCATGGGTAATTCTAACTATCTCGCCCCCCATCATACTTTCATGGTGATATTCGATAGCTTTTAATCCCCACCTTTTTTGTCTTACTTCTCCATGAAAAAGATGATCCATAAGTGATGGATCAAATCTACACGGGACTCTTCCACCTCTAACAAACTGATAGATTGCTAGTTTTTCAATATCTTGACTCATCTTTTTCCTCCTACCGTGGGACAAGTCGTATGTAGCCGGTACAGTCGACACAGGACCCGTATTTACTATCGACGCGAAAGTAAACGTCGATGGATATCCGCAGTATTGCGTGCATAATCCGAGAGGGAAAACGTACTACATTACGGCTAGTGTGAAGTATGTGAGTTGGCTTAGATAATTTGAAGGGAAATACAAACCTTGTCCACTAAGTTTATATTTATTTCGAATTTTCTTCTCTAAATTTTTTAACTGCATCTGTCCAAATAAGAATTAATTTCCTTAATTCTTTTGTATCTATTTTACACCAATCACCCATACCATCATCGGCAAGATTGTCATAAATACTCGTTTCTTCTTTTCGAATCTCAAGACCACACACATTACCACTTAATTCTGTATATTCGATTTCTTCATTTAATACAGCATCTATCGCATTTATTGCGTAAGATGGAGGGGCACCTTGAATATCAGACATCAAAAAAGTTGCTATTAAATATTTTTTTTCATCCTCCATTTTAATTATTAATGATTTATTGCCACTCTTAAATTGTATTGTATCAAATTGATATGAAATCATTGTTGTGTTCTCCTTTTTGATATTTAATATAAAGGGTATGCAGAAATTATCTTTCCGTCTCCATTAATATACATTTGAATTTCCATGCCATTTGGTAGATCTCCAACATAAGTATTACGAGTCCCTGGAACAAATTGTTTATTTCTATAGGCTTCATTAATTGCATTAACAATTTCTTGTGCATCCCAGTCTTTTGGAAAGAACGTTGATATTCCTCCATTCGATGTTTTAGGAACACCATTAACCTCAATTTCTGCTCTATATACACCGTATTGGTTTGGAGACGATTCTGTTCCAGGCATTAGTCTACCTGGCGAATTTGGTATAACTTCTGAATGGTATCCTACTGCTTGACCTCTTGCATTAATTTCTCCTTCAAAAACATGTTTTACGGCTCTATCATCCCTAAAATTTCCTGTATCTTTGAGGTCGTCGATTGAATCAATAAATTTTTTAACTTTGGTCTCTTCATCTATAGTTATTTTTGTATCACTCTTCAAACCACCTCCATCGTTAGCAAACTGATGAGTCGATAGCTTTTCTTCAGCTTCAAAAGCAGTAGAATTCAAACTAGACCTTAGATTAAGTCCATTTGTATCAGCAAACGCCAATCGATTTTCTATGCTTAAATTATCAACCCAATTTGTAACAGTTTGTTGTATACGTGGTACTTTGATGTCCTTTACTTTTGCATATCTGGCTCCTTTTAACACTTTTGTGATTTTACCAATACCTTTATCACCAATTAGTCCTACTCCTATTCCTGTTAGGGCATAACTAAACCATATTACAGCATCTTCAAAATCACCATTTTTTACATTCTTAATATATGAATCTGAAAGGACATTGTACATGGTTCTAAGGGTATTAAAAGGGTGCGATGCAGCATACCCCATATCTTCCCACGTTTCCTTGTCTCCCAATGCTTTAAAATCTTCTATTCCGTCTCTAACAGCTCGTCCAGAACCGACACGTACACCTTCATCAAGCTGGTCTAATATAGTCTTGTCATTCTTCATGAAATCAGATTGACCAGGTTCTTCAACACCTTGACTGGAAAACCGTTCTGCTTCACGCTTTGCTATAATTTCTTGAATAGAAGTTGTCCACTCCATATTCAACCCTTGTGTACTAAACGTGCCACTTGCGGGACTAAAACCTTTCCCACTTTGGACTTCAGCAAGACCCGTCGCAATGCTAGCTACTAATTGAATTGCTGTACTATAGTTATTGCTAGACGTTTGATTAAATTCATATAGATGATCTAACTTTTCTTGCAGTTTTTTCCTCATGACAGTAAAAAGATTCGCCATAGCGTCCATACCCGGGATTGGCATAGCTTGACTGACGGCTTCCATACTTGTTTTCATTCGGTCAATTTCTTGAATTTGTTCTAATATTTCTTGTTCGATTACATCCGTTGAGGCTACCTTTGATTCAAATTGACTTGGAAAAGCATCATTCTGACGAATCAATTCCTCACATAAGTAAATGATTCCTTGTGCTAAAGGACGAAAAGTTTCTGTAAAGAATGCTTTTGCACTGCTATAAGTTTGTCCTTGTAGAACAGTATCAATTGCAAAAGCGTCAATCGACTGAATAGCTTGTTCCATACCTTGAATGGTAGCCGTACATACAGCATTCATGCTCTGAGTCTGGTTCTGTACTTCTCCCAAATACATATTTAAACTCATGCATTGACCTCCCTTACTAATTGTTGTTGCTGATAGGAAAGGTCGTTTTCTAAATCACTAAGGTCTCGTCTTTCTTTAAGCAACGTTTCTTTTTGGTTTTCCAATTCGAATGTAAGTTTTCGCTCAATGTGCCCTGCTTCTTGGCGCATATTCATAAAAAAATGAGATAAATCTTTATCCCCATGCCAAGTTTCTAGAATTCGATTAAATAAACGATTGCTTCGACTTTTCCATTCGTGAAAATCTGCTTCCGCTTGTTCCTGAGTTTGGATCGCAGATTGATTCCGATCCTGTTCTTCAAATACACTTTTTAATTTTTGATTTAATTGATTGATTTGTTTTTCAATATCTTGAATCATCGTATTCCTCCTACCATTTTACCTTTACGTAGGTTTTCACATTAGCGAAGAGTGTTGTGAAGTTCGTTATCCATTCTCTCGAACTCTTGGGCTACTGAATGAATATTATCCACCGCTTGTTGAAAGGCGGCACAAAATTGTTTCGTTAAATCTAAAGCTTGTTGGTTCGCTTCTTGCGCTTTGGAGTTAACAGATAGCGTAGTACGTGTCGCCTTTTTTATAGAACGATTTGTCGCACTTTGGATTGTATCCGAAGCTGCTCTCATCTGTGTAGCGATTTGTTGTGCCGCTTGAAAATTACTTTGAAATTGTCCCATTGTTTAAATCCTTTCTACTATATTCATGGAGAATTATACCATATTTCTAAGTTTCTCCATTAGGAATTGTGTTGGTAATGAAAAAGGATATATAGTTACGGTGAATCTAACCTCTTCACCTAGATTCTTTATTTCATCTTAAATAGTACGTATTGTACAAGAAACCAATATAAATATACTATCTACATAGAAAGCTACAAATCACCTGAGAAGTACAACTCAAAAATTTCCCCTGTGGAGGTTGTTGCAAAAAGTACTTGACCAATGAATATAACTCCTTTAGTATTTTCCGTAAGAAACTCTAATTGAAGTGGTTCTCAATGAGAATAATAACTTGAGAGTCCTGATACATATAGGTTAAATATCCCCAAACCTCTACAGTCCACTGGGAAGTTACCCTTGACAGGGTGGAGGTCGTGAGTTCGAGCCTCTCCGGGGTCATCGTTTACCGTGAAATAGCGTTCTATCAATGGATAGAACGCTATTTTTATTCGTTGTTTTAGCTGACAGGATTGCGGTAAACCGCCAAACTGTATGTCCGTATGGAAGCCTCCTATTTCGTTATAAAACGGAAAGGAGTTTTTTTGTTTGTCTTCAAATCGTTTAAAAGGAAAAAGTCTGAAACAAACGCATACTACTCACCATACTTTGAATGATTTACACGTCTATTTACAATGTTCACTCATATAAAAAAACTGACGGGTGCCTTACGTCAATACCGCGCGAACTTGTATTTAAACGAAAAAGGCATCCCTAATTCATCTACTCTTAATACAGAAATAATACGAAACAATGTCCTTTATATGTGAAGTGAAAAGGTTAAAAATCTTAACGAGCCTTTAAAGAAAATTTAAATATTACCTTTAGATAAAATGTTATGTAAATCACTCATAAATAGGGGATACATAATTAATTTTCACTAGACTAACATTCAATCATTTTTAACTTGATCACATACAATGATAAGAATAATAAATAAGGAGATGCATAATAATGTCGAAACCGTCCTATGGTTACGTTACACTTGTAGGTAACAATCCTATAGAAATTAAACCAGGTGCAAACATAAAATTTAATAGAAACGGTCCATTAAATCGTATGGTGTTTACCCCGCCTAATGACACCCTAATAATACTTAAATCAGGCGACTATAAAATCGAATATATATTATTAATTGATGGTCCTGCTTCTACTTCAGTATATGGTTTAATTTTAAATGATTCTTTAGTAGGTGGGCGACTTACTAATTATGGTATACAAAGACAAGTGGCTGGAGCGAGTCTGATACTCACTGGACAAGCTATTATCAATATTCCCAAACGCTCAACACTACAACTTCGAAATATAGGATCAACTACAGATGTGTTACTACCAATTCTAAACGGACACAAAATTAATGCTGCATCATTAACTATCGAGATATGAAATTAATAACTTGTATGGAATATCGATATCCTACGGTTGAAATGAGAGATGAAACTTTGGATTAAGTATGAACAAAACGAAAGGCACTCTTAAGAGTGCCCGTATAGTTTATCGGTATTACTTAGGTATCCAATAAAAAACGGTACCAACGATAATCAAAAGAATAAACAATACAACGATTAGAGCAAAACCGCTCCCCCAACCTCCATTGCACTCATACCCGTATCCATAATCATAATAGACACCCATAAAACGGGACGAACGTATAACTACTTAGCTATAAACGTTGATATAGCGGTATTCGTAACTGGCGCTGGCCCACAGTTTGACTTACGTTAGACTAACGACTTCTAGTAAAAGCTCGACAGGGTGGAGGTCACTGGTTCGAACCCAATCGGGATCATAAAATACGGCAAAATAGCGTTCTATCAATGGATAGGACGCTATTTTTATAATCAATCATGGGAAATATTTTTCAACTATATATACACAAAGAGAGGGCATATATTTATCCCTCTCTTCTGTCCCACCAATATTAATCTTGCTCATCCATCATTTCCTCAAACGCAGCAGACACTTTTTCAAACTCCTTGTCACTCTCAATGTATGACAATTCACCATCATCTTCTACTTTTAAAAAGAAGATGTCAATATCTTCATCTGTTTCCTTTTGAAGGTCCTCTACAAAGCCGACAGCAATGTATTCTGCTCCTTCGACATTCATCGTTCCCAGCACTTCAACTTCCTGCTCCTGATCACTCTCATCGCTAAGGGTAAAAATTTCGCCTACTTCAATTTCCTCCATATGCGTACTCCTCCTTTCATAATCTAAAAAATAGAGCGTTCAAATCGCATACCTACTAACATATCTTTCCATAAAAAATCAAATCAATGCGCAAAAAACAACAAATTCTTGCTGCTTCAGCGTAAATACCCATCCAAAAAGATATCATTCGTGAATATAAACTAACATATTTCGTATTAGATAATTGGATCAACTAAAGTAATTAAAGTCCCAACGGTTTCAAAAAATTAGAAATATCCTATTTTAGATTTTCGAAAGACCTCCTTGATCCATAATTATTTCTTTTATATAGGAAGCAGGGAAGCCATCTTGTAACAGCTGTTTCATCATTTTCATATAAGGGTTAATATGCTTAAAATATTTCTTATAGGATGCACATAGATAATTTAATCCTGGCTCATTTTGATTTGAAACTAGAAATCTATTTTTAGGACATTCACCATGACAAGCGAATCGAACCTCGCAATTTCTACACACTAAGGGCAGTGTATCTCGCTTCTTCATACCAAAGGCAAGCTGTGATGGGGAATTTATCATATTTACTAATCCGTCTGTAATATTTCCTAATCGATATTCAGGATAAACGTAATGATCACAAGAAAACAGATCACCATTATGTTCCATAGCGACCGCTCTACCACACTCTTTTGCAAAAATACAGACTGGTGACGGAATTCCGATCCAGGAAGCTAATGCCCATTCAAAATTCATAACATAAATCGCCCCTACATCATGCTGCACCCACTCAGTGAATTACCCCTCCTTAACACTCTTACGAGTCGTTTGAAGAAGGGGCTTCCTGTTTCATAGAGCGTTGCTGCTTGGGAATCCAAGCAGTCTTACATACTCTCCATAGGCGTCGTTTATACTGTTCGGACACAACCTTGCCCTACAGTTTCATTCTTCAGTCGTTCTCACAAGTAATTGCTCT